>NZ_JOGH01000237.1:0-4026 GCF_000721345.1 Kitasatospora sp. NRRL B-11411
GATGGGGGGGGTGGGTGCGGGGCAGCGCGGTGGGGTGCGGGGCGCGGGGCGTAGGGGGCGGGGCTACGGTCGGCGGGTGGTTCGCAGGGCGTGGGCGGCGGTGGCGGCGGCCAGGGCGGCGAAGGCCAGGGTGGCCGTGCCGAGTGCGGTCCAGGTGAGCGGGCGCCAGGCGGGTGCGGCGGTGCCGTGCAGCCAGCGGATGGCGAAGTTGGCGGTCGCGGCGGTGGGGAACGAGTAGACCCAGACGTTGGGGTGGAACGAGCGCTGCCACAGCTGGGGCAGCAGGAACGTGACGAGCAGCAGGCTGAAGGCGACCAGGCCCGCGAAGCCCTGGCCGACCGCGTCGACCGGGCCCGGGTGGGCGGCCAGCCAGGCCAGGCCGCCCACGGTCGGCGGGATGCCGAGCACGGCGAGCGTCGGCCGGGCGGGGACGGGCAGCGCCGGGTTGGCCACCAGGCTGCCGAGGACGACCGTGCCGAAGGCCAGCCAGTACAGCAGGCCGACGGCGAAGGCCGCGGTGGCGACGCCCGGGAGGTGCAAGGCCGTCGCGGTGACGGCGGCGACGAACGGGCCCGAGGAGACCGGCAGCAGGTAGCCCGGGTGCAGCGGGACGGCGCTGAGCCCGCCGGTCAGCCAGTGGGCCAGCAGCCGGGCCGCGATCACCGCCGTGGCGGCGGCGAACAGCGCGTACGCCCAGCGGGCCGCCGCCGGGTCGAAACGGGCGAAGTGGGCGGTGCCGAGCATTCCGACGATCGGGAGGTAGGAGAGGGCGAAGCCGTGGCCGGGGTGGCGCAGGTCGCCGAGCAGGTTCGACCGGCGGGCCCCGCCGTGGCGGACGTACCCGGCCAGCAGCACCAGCCACACCAGGGCGCTCAGTGCGAAGAACGCGTCGCTGACCGCGAGGGGCGCGCCGACGGTGGCTGTCGCGGACTGCCAGGCGCCGCCGAGGCCGGCGGTGCCGAGCGAGACGGAGAGCAGTCCGAGGCGTCCGGCCCGGCGGTGCCGGCGCGGGTCGTCGTCGGGGGCCGCCGCGCGGGCGGGCGGGGCGGGCTGGTCGGGCTGGTCGGGCGCCGGGGTGGACGCCGGAGCGGGCCCGCTGGTCAGTGCGGTCATCGGGGCCGCCCGGGCGCGGCGGTCGGGTGCGGGTACGGGTTCGGCTGCGCGGGCGGGTGCGGGTGCGGGTTCACGCGACGAGGGAGTCGAAGACGTCGAAGAAGTTGTCCAGCGGGGCCCGGTCGCGGGTCACCTTGGCCCGGAGTACGGCGCCTTCCCAGGCGTTGACCAGGAACTGGCCCAACTGTTCTGCGGCGACGGGGCTCTTGAGGGCCCCGGCCGCACGGGCTTCTTCGAGGACCCGGGTGACGGCAGAGGTCCAGGCGTCCAGGCGTGCGTCGACCTGGGTTCGGACGGTGTCGCTCTGGTTCGCCAGCTCCGTGCCGAAGTTGCCGAACATGCAGCCGCGGGCGTAGGAGAAGCGCTCCAAGTCCGCGGCGAGGTACTCGAAGTGGGCGCGCAGGCGGGGGACGGGGGCGAGTGCCTCGTCGTGCAGCAGTTCCAGCTTGCGGGAGGCGGCGTAGCGGTCCATCACCTCGCCCGCCAGCGCCTCCTTGCTGTCGAAGTGGTTGTACACCGAGCCCTTGGGCACGCCCGCGGTGCGGGCGATGTCCTGGATGCCGGTGCCGTTGAAGCCGCGCTCGTGGAAGCACTCCACGGCGGCCTCGACCAGTTGTTCACGGACGCTGGGCCTGGGCATGTACGACTCCTTCGCTCTCCTTCCTCGAAGAATATGAACGGTCGTCTTGAGCGTCAAGCCGGGTGGGTGGCGCGGCGGGACGGTGGGGTGGGGGGCGCTTGCGCCGTTTAAGACGGTCGGTCATATTGGAAAGGCGCGGCCGGCGATCAGCCACGGCCCGCCGACCATCCGAGGAGCAGCGACATGACCACCTACCGGGCCGTCCAGGTCACCGGCACCCGCGATTTCCGCCTCGTCGACCGGGAGCTCGTCGAGCCCGCGCCGAACCAGGTCAGGGTGCGGGTCGAGTACTGCGGCGTCTGCCACACCGACGTCCTCGCCGCCGAGGGGCTGCGGGCCGATCCCGGGCAGCCGATCGTGCCCGGGCACGAGATCGTCGGGGTGATCGACGCCGTCGGGGCGGGTGTCGGGGCCTGGCGGGTCGGGGAGCGGGTCGGGATCGGCTTCCTGGCCGGTCACTGCGGGGAGTGCGACCCCTGCCGGCGCGGTGACTTCGTGAACTGCCGGTACCAGGAGCAGACCGGCACCACCGTCGACGGCGGTTACGCCGAGGTCGTCTACGCGCGGACCAGCGGTCTGGTGCGCGTCCCCGACGAGGTGCCGCCCGCCGAGGCGGCGCCGCTGCTGTGCGCCGGGCTGACCACGTTCACCGGGCTGCAGCGGATCGGCGCCCGGCCGGGTGCGCTGGTCGCGGTGCAGGGCATCGGCGGGCTGGGGCACCTGGCCCTGCAGTACGCGCGCAGCCTCGGCTACCGGGTCGTGGCGATCGCCCGGGGCCGCGAGAAGGAGGCGCTGGCCCGCGAGCTCGGCGCGCACCACTACATCGACAGCACCGAGGGGAACGTCGCCGACGCGCTCCAGGCCCTCGGCGGGGCGGCCGCGATCCTGGCGACCGCGGCCAGCGGCGCCGCGATGAACCCGCTGGTGGCGGGGCTCGCCCCGCGCGGGCGGCTCGTCGTCCTGGGGGCCGCGCCCGACCCGATCGAGGTCGGCACCGCCGACCTGCTCTTCGGCACCCGCACCATCCAGGGGCACCTCACCGGCACCCCGATCGAGAACGAGGACAACCTGTCCTTCAGCGCGGCCCACGGGATCACCCCCCGGATCGAGCTCTTCCCGCTGTCCGAGGCCCCGAAGGCGTACGCCCGCATGCTCTCGGGCGGGGCCCGCTTCCGGGCGGTCCTGGACGCGCGCGGCTGAGAGCCCCTGCGGGGGGTACCGGGGCGGGGCGGCCCTGCGGGATGATCATCCGCATGGTGGATGTGGTGTTCTTCGATCTGGACGGAACGCTGGTCGATCACCGCCGGGCGGCCTTCGCCGCGATCGGCGGGATCGTCGGGGGCGCGACGGGGGCGACGGAGGCGGTGGGGTCGGCAGGACCGGCGGGACCGGCGGGACCGGCGGGGTCGGTCGCGGAGCTGGCGGCGGAGTGGTGGGCGTTGGAGGCCCGCCACATGTGGGAGTACCTGGCCGGGGAGTGCTCGTTCGCCGAGCAGCACCGGCGGCGGGCCCGGGCCTTCCTGCCGTTGCTGGGTGAGCCGGTGTCCGAGGACCCGGCGGCGCTGGACAGGTGGATCGCCGAGCGGTACCTGCCCGCTCTTGAGGAGTCCTGGCAGTGCTACACCGACGTGCTGCCCTGCCTGGAGGCCCTCGGACGGATGCCGGGCCGCCGGCCCCGGCTGGCGGTGCTCACCAACGGGGACCCCGGGCAGCAGCGGGCCAAGCTGGACCGCTTCGGGCTCGCGGGGCACTTCGAAGCCGTCCTGACCCCGACCGAACTCGGCGCCGCCAAGCCCGCGGCCTACGCCGCCGCCTGCCGCCGGATGGGAACCGTCCCCGCACGGGCGGTCAACGTCGGCGACATGCTCCCCACCGACGTCACGGCGGCCGCCGCGGCGGGGCTCACCGGGGTCTGGCTGGACCGCGGCGTCGACTTCGTCACCGGCGGCCCGTCGCCCGTCGCGGAGCCGTCGGTGCTGCGGATCGAGCGGCTCACGGAACTGCCGGATCTGCTGGCACAGATGGGGAGTTGACGGGAGTGACGAGCGGGCGGTCGGACGGACGGGCGACCGGCCGACGGCCCGCCCGCCGTCGCGGGGTCGGCTGCGCTTCGGGCCGAACGGCTCGCCGGGCTGCCGGATTCGCCTGCCGGGGAGGGCAGTTGACGTGCCGTCCGTTGTCGCGTCGGTCGGCGGCGCTGCCCGTCGTGGGGCTGTCGGCGTGGCGGGTCGAGCAACTCGCCCGGCTGCCAATGGTGCTGGGGTGGGCGGGGG
>NZ_JOGH01000238.1:0-4023 GCF_000721345.1 Kitasatospora sp. NRRL B-11411
CACCCCACCCACCCCCCACAAACGCCGAACCGCCCGGCCACCGCACAATCGCGGCACCGAGCGGCTCCCAACGCCCCCTCCCGACCCCCGCCGTCAGGCGGCCTTCGGTTCGGCCGGCGCCTGGACCGGCTTGCCCTGCACCCCGCCGGAGGCGGGCTTGCGGAAGAAGAAGTACAGCGTCGGCACCAGGTACAGCAGCCAGATCGCCACCTGGACCACCGTCGGGTTGGGCTGGAAGTTGAACACGCCCTTGAGCAGCGTGCCGTACCAGCTGTCCGCCGGAATGGTGGAGGAGATGTCGAAGGCCAGCGTGCCCAGGCCGGGGATCCAGCCGGCCTCCTGGAGGTCGTGCACGCCGTAGGCGAGGACGCCCGCGGCGACGACGACCAGCATGCCGCCGGTCCAGGTGAAGAACTTGGCCAGGTTGATCTTGACCGCGCCGCGGTAGAACAGCCAACCCAGCACGACCGAGGTGAGCAGGCCCAGCGTCGCGCCGGCCAGCGGGCTCCAGCCGTCGCCGGTGGACTGGACGGCGGTCCAGATGAACAGCGCGGTCTCCAGGCCCTCGCGGCCGACGGCCAGGAAGGAGGTGACGATCAGCGCGACGGTGCCCATGGCGAGCGCGGCGTCCAACTTGCCCTGGAGTTCGCTCTTCAGGTGCCGGGCGGTGCGGCGCATCCAGAAGACCATCCAGGTGACCAGGCCGACCGCGATGATCGACAGGGTGCCGCCGAGCGCCTCCTGGGCCTCGAAGGACAGCTGGTTGGAGCCGAACTGCAGCACCGCGCCGAACGCCATGGACAGCGCGACGGCGGATCCGACGCCGATCCACACCGGGCCGAGCCGGTCCTTGTGACCGGTCTTGACCAGGTAGGCGATCAGGATGCAGACCACGAGGCTGGCCTCGAGGCCCTCGCGCAGGCCGATCAGGTAGTTGGCGAACACGGCGGTTCTCCTTCCTCGGAAGAGTGGGTGGCGGGGGTCAGCCGAAGAGGCTCTGGCCCCACCACTCGCCGGGCTTGCGGACACCGGGCGGGCAGGCGAAGTGGGCGGATCCGACGTGGGTGATGTACTCGTTCAGCTTGTCGTTGGCCGCGAGCTTGGTCTGCAGCGGGACGAACGCCTTGCGGGTGTCGCGCTGGTACGCCAGGAAGAACAGGCCGGCGTCCAGGCGGCCGAGGCCGTCGGTGCCGTCGGTGAAGGAGTAGCCGCGGCGCAGGATCATCAGCCCGTCGTTGCTGTCGGGGTGCGCCAGGCGGACGTGCGAGTCGGCGGGCAGGGCGGACAGGTCGGGGGTGTCGCGCTCCTTCTGCTTGCCGTAGGGGGCGCCCTCGATCTTGGTGCGGCCGAAGGTGTCCTCCTGGTCCTTGAGCGAGGCGCGGTCCCAGGTCTCGATGGTCATCCGGATCCGGCGGGCCACCAGGTAGGAGCCGCCGGTCATCCAGTCGGCGCCGTCGCCGGGGGCGACCCAGACGTGCTTGGCGAGCGCGTCGGCGTCGGTCCCGGCGATGTTGTGGGTGCCGTCCTTGAAGCCCATCAGGTTGCGCGGGGTCTGGCTGTCCGGCGTGGTGGAGGAGGTCTTGCCGAAGCCGAGCTGCGACCAGCGGACGTTGACCACGCCCATGCCGATCCGGGCCAGGTTGCGGATCGCGTGCACCGCGACCTGCGGGTCGTCGGCGCAGGCCTGGATGCACAGGTCGCCGCCGCTGCGGGCGGCCTCCAGCCGGTCGCCCTTGAACTTGGGCAGCTCGACCAGCGCCTCGGGCAGCTTGGCCTTGAGCCCGAACCGGTCGGTGCCGTCCTTGTCGAACAGGGTGCGCCCGAAGCCGATGGTCAGGGTGAGCCGGGAGGCGGGCAGGCCGAGCGCCTCGCCGGTGTCGTCCGGCGGCGACTCGGGGACGACGCCGACCGCGCCGCCGCCGACCTCGCGGCCGCCGGTGATCGAGGCGGCCGCCTTGGTCCACTCCTTGAGCATCTTGACCAGGGCGTTCCGGTCGTCGGTGATCACGTCGAAGGCGGCGAAGTGCAGCCGGTCCTGGACGGGGGTGGAGATGCCCGACTGGTGCTCGCCGTAGAACGGGACGTCCGGCGTCTGCGGCGCGGCGGCGGCGTCCTCGCTGGACATGGTGGCGGCGGCCACCGTGCCCACCGCGGCCGCGCCGAGCGCGACCCCGGCCCCCGCCCAGCCTATGACGGCCCGTCGGCTGAGCCCGGCGCGCGGCACGGCCCCACCGCTCTCGGCGGGGGCCGCCTGCTGCTCGTTCTCGGCGTCCATCTCTGGCGTTCCCTCTCGGACGTGGTACCGGGTGGGGGTGCTGCCGCTGCTGCGGCAGCACCCTGACGGGGACTTAGCTTACCCTGGCCTTACCTGGAGTCCAGACCCGCCCGCCCCGTTTGACCTGCGCTTGACCGTCACCGGCCCCGCTGCGGGCCTGGCGTCACTTGACCACCACGGCGGCGGCCAGCTTGGACAGCGGCTCGCCGAGCGAGTTCACCGCGTCCGAGAAGGTCTTGCGCTCGTCCTCGGTGACCTTGTCGTAGGAGGTGTAGGTGCCGTCGGCGGCCCGGTACTTGCCGAGCAGGCCGGTGATCTTCTCGAACTCGCCGTCCAGGGTCTTGGACAGCTCCGGGTCGTTCTCCGCGGCGACCGGCTTCAGCAGCTCGTAGGCCTGGCGGGCGCCCTCGACGTTGGCGGCGAAGTCGGAGAGGTCGGTGTGGCTGTAGCGGTCCTCCTCACCGGTGATCTTGTTCTTGGAGACCTCGTCCAGCAGCTCCTTGGCGCCGTTGGCCATGCCGGTGGGGGTGATCTCGGCGGTGGGGACGCGCTTCTGCCAGTCCTTCAGGTCGGTGACCAGCTGGGCGGCGAGGGTCTTCTCCTCGTCGCCGATCTTGCCGTCCACCCACAGCGACTTCTCCAGGCGGTGCCAGCCGGTCCACTGCTGGCCGTCCTCGAGGGCGTCCTCGCGGGTGTCGGTCTTCGGGTCGATGTCGCCGAAGCTCTCGGCCACCGGCTCGGTGCGCTCCCAGCCGACCCGGGAGGCGGCGAACAGCGACTTCGCCTTCTCCACGTCGCTCGCGGTGATCGCGGCGGCGAACTGCTCCACCACCGGGATGGTCGCGTCGGCCTGCTCCTGGGCGTACGTGCGGTAGTCGGTGACCGCCTGGGTCAGCCGGTCGTCCGCCTTGGCCGAGGCGGAGGCGCCGGCCGTGACGGTGATCTTCTGCCGGATGCCGTCGCCGGTCATGCCCGGCTTGCAGGCCACCTCGTAGGTGCCGGCCTTGATCTCGGCGTTGATGGTGACCTTGGTGCCGGGGCCGATGTTCTCCCGCTCGGTGACGATCTTGTCGCCGTCGGCGTAGACGTACACCTCGGTGACCTTGCCGCCCTTGTTCGCCACCGCCAACTCGACGTGCCCGGCCGGGAAGGAGGTCTTCGACAGCTCGCACTTGTCGTCCGTCGCGGTGACCTGCACCGGACCGGAGGAGCCGTCCGCCGAGGTCGAGGAGCCGCTGTCCTTCTTCGAGCACCCCACCAGCGCGGCACCCACCACGGCGAGGACGAGGAAGGCGGCGGCAGACGTGCGGCGGGCGGGCATGCTCACTCCAGGGACGAGGGGTCGGGCCGATGCGGGGGCCGTCCGGGAAGATCCCCGGGAGGCCGCCCAGTAAGCTAAGGCATACCTTAGATCCCCCGCCACACCGGGTCGACACCCAGTGCCGGACGAAGCCTCCCGCCGCCCCGCACGGCACCATCCGTTTCCGGCCAACTCCCGCACTGCCCACGGGATTTCACTCCCGTCACAGGCACCCCACCCGCCCCGCCTGTGACCGGAACCACTCGGTCCGGCGGAGCGGGACGACAACAGGGGCGCGGGGAGGCGGCGCGCACGCCCTGCCTCCCCGCGCCCCTGTCAGGACCGGTCCCCGACCGCCCGTCAGGGCAGGTTGCGGGCCATGACGATGCGCTGGACCTGGTTGGTGCCCTCGTAGATCTGGGTGATCTTCGCGTCCCGCATCATCCGC
>NZ_JOGH01000239.1:0-3819 GCF_000721345.1 Kitasatospora sp. NRRL B-11411
GCGTCAACGTCCTCTGGGCCCTCATTCGTGACGGGAAGCACTACGAGCATGCACTCCCCGTCACATCAGCTGCTTGACAACAACATTAGGAGGTGGTGGTGGTGAAGGGCCAGGACTCGATGTCCCGGTAGCGGATCGGGCCCGGGCCGCGGGCGGTGTTGCTGCCGACCAGGTGGAGGCGGGCGGTCCACCAGCTCCGGCCGGTGAAGCCGGCCAGGGCGGCCGCGCTGGCCGGGACGGCGGTGGCGTCGTCGCGGCGGGCCCGGGCCAGCGTCAGGTGGGGGTGCAGCGGGCGGTCCCGGAAGCCGATGCCCTGGGCGCGCACCAGGGACCGGACCTCGTCGGCCAGCCGGTGCAGGCCCGCCAGGTCCCCGTCCACCCCGCTCCACAGCAGCCGCCCGTCGAAGTGGCCCCCGCCCCGCAGGCCCAGCCGCAGGGCGGGCTGCCCGACCGCCGTCCCGGCCAGCACCGTACGCAGCAACGGGACGGCGGTGGACGGGAGTTCACCGAGGAACGCCAGCGTGATGTGCCAGTCCTCGATCCGGTTCCAGCGCAGCCCGGGGTACGCGTCGTACGCGGGCCGCAGCGCCCGGGCCAGTTCGTCCTTGGCCTCGTCGGGCGGCGCGAGCGCCACGAAGGCGCGCAGGGCCGGGGGTTCGAGGGGATCGTCCACCAGGGATTTCTAGCACCCCGTCCGGCTCCGGCCCGCGCACCCCACCCGCCGGGGGAGGTCAGCTGCGGACGGCGGTGATGGTCAGCGGCTTCTGCGGGCGGGAGTCGGCGGGGCCGACGGTCAGGGTCAGGGTGCCGGACTCGGCCGTGTAGCGGGCCTGGATCCGGTCCGGGTACTTCTCGCGGCCCCGGTAGGTCCAGGTGAAGGCGGCCGAGGCGTCGCCCGCCACGTCGGCCGGCACGTCGGCGGCGGTGCCGCCGCCGTCGTCGACGGTGAGTTGGAGGCGCTGCCCGGCCAGCGACCAGGTGCCGGACCTGCTGGTCGGGTCCTGGTCCGGCTCGTCGACGAACTCGCCCGTCCAGGTGCCGGATTCGGTCACGGTGAGGGTGACGTCGTGGTAATGCGCGCCGGGGGCGGAGACCTTCCAGGTGCCGGCCGCGAACTTGCCCAGCGCGACCACGCCGATCCCCGCACCGCCCGAGCCCGGCAGGGACTTCCCGCTGCACGCGGCGAGCGCGGCGGTGACGGCGGACGCGCCGAGCAGGCGCAGCGCGGTGCGGCGGGGCAGGACGGCGGTGACGGCGCGCCAACTGGCGAGTGGTCCCAAGGGAGTTGCTCCTTGCTTCGAGGAACGGGCAGGGGGCGGGCGGCGGGACGGAGTGACCGGACAAAGCGGCCGGACGGAGCGGCCGGACGGAGCGGCCGGACGGAGCAGCCGGACCGGGGCCGCATGCGCCGGTCCGGCCGCCGGCGGTGCGCGGGGCGTCCGCCCGCCCGCACCGGCCGGTTCCCTCCCCGCCGGGCCCCCGGTACCCGTCGGTGTGGTGGGCACCAGCATGGCCGCGCGCCGGGCCGGGTTGAACCCGGATTCGTCCGGGGTCCGGCCGCCGCCCGGCTGCGGCAGGATGGGGCCCGTGCCCGCCCCGCCACCGCCCGGACCGCCTGTGCCCGTACCGCCTGCGCCCATGCCCTCGCCCATGCCCTCGCCCCCCGCTGCGGCCGTGCGCGGGGCGTTGTGCGCGTTGCGCGCGTTGAGCTCGCTGCGGGGGTGGCGGCCGTGGCGGCCGTGGCCCGGTTCCGGGGGGCTGTCGACCACGGCGGCGGGGGCGGAACTCGCCGTGGTGATCGCGTTCGTGCTGATGCGGGCCGGGACGCTGCTGGAGATCCTGCCGGCCGCCCCGCGCGGGACGGCCCGGGCGACGGACCCGGTGCTGGACGGGCTGCTGATGGCCGTCGCGCTCGCGCAGTCGCTGGCCATGTGCGTGGTGGCGGTGCGCCGGCGGCAGTACCCGGCGGGCGGGTGGGCGTGGGCCGACGTGGCGGTGGCGATGGCCGTGCTGCTGGCCCAGCCCTGGTACCTGGCCCCCGAGGACTGGGTGGGTACCTGGACGGCCTGGGGCGGCGCGCTCAGCGTGAACGCCGTGTTCGGCGCGGCGATCGGCCTCCCGACCCGCGGGCAGACCGCCGCCGCGACGGCCGCGGTCGCGGTGGCGTACGCGGTGCCCGGCGTCGTCCTGTCGCACGCGCACGCCTCCACGGCGGCCAGCAACCTGATCGGCTACCTGGTGTTCGCGGTCGCCGCCCGGTCCTCCGCGACGTTCGTCCGCCGCCTGGGCCGGGACGCCGACGAGGCCCGCCGGCAGGCCGCGGTGCTGGCCGCGGAGGCCGAACGGGACCGGCACCGGCTGCTGCTGCACGACCAGATCACCATCATGCGGCTGCTGGCCGAACCCGGCCTGGAACCGGGCCTGGTGGAGGTGCTGCGCCGACAGGCGGCCGCCGGGGCGGCCCGGGTGCGGCACTTCCTGGAGCAGTCCGACGCCGACCTGACCGGCGCCTGTCCGGCCGACGGCGGCCGGGCCGACGGTGGCCGGGCTGATGGCGGTCGGGCCGACGGTGGCCGGGCCGAGGACGGTCTGCCGGCCGGGGAGCGGCCGGAGGTGATGCTGGCGGAGCTGGTGCGGCAGGCCGGGGAGGGCTTCACCGACCTGCCGATCGACTACGCCGTCGACCTGGCCGCCGACGTGCCCGTCCCGCCCGCCGTGGCCGGTCCGCTGCGGGCGGCGCTGGCGACGGTGCTGCACAACGTCCGGGCGCACGCCGCCGCCGGGCAGGTCGTGGTGCACGCCGACGCCCCGCCGGGGCTGGGCCGTTGGGAGGTCAGCGTCCGCGACGACGGCCGCGGGTTCGACCAGGCCCGCCGGCCGCTCGGCTTCGGCCTGCGGGTGCAGGTGAGCCGGGCGCTGGCCGAGGTCGGCGTGGAGTCCGAGATCCGCTCCGCGCCGGGCGCGGGGACGGTCGTCCTGCTGCGCGGCAGGCCGGCCGAGCGGTGAGCGCCGACCGGCAGGCAACCAACCCTCCTGCCGATAAAGGGAGTTGTCGAGTGAGTGGAAGGGTGGAACCGGAGTGACCCCCTCGCGTGGACCCAACTCCCCGGCGGGGGCAGGCAGTCGGGTGGCCGTGGTGGACGACGACACGGTCATCCGGGAGGGACTGCCGTACCTGCTGCCGGAGTTGCGGGTGGTGCTGGCGGTCAGCAGCGTGGAGGAACTGCTGGCGGCCCGGCCCGCGGCGGACGTGGTGCTGCTCGACCTGGTGCTGACCGGCACCGGCCGGACCGGGGTGCGGCAGGGCGCGGCGGCGGTCGAGGCGGTGGCCGCGGCCGGGCACCGGGTGCTGATCTACACCAACGAGCGCCGCCGCGAGGTGCTGGTCGGCTGCATGGCGGCCGGGGCGCGCGGGGTGGTGCACAAAGCGGAGCCGCTGCCCGCGCTGGCCGGGGCGGTCGCCGAGGTGGCGGCCGACCGGGTGGTGATCACGCAGGCCCTGGTCGGCCTGGCTGAACTGGCCGAACGCCGCGGCGGGCTACCGAGCCTGACGGTCCGTCAGCGCGAGGTGCTCTCGGCCCGGGCCCGCGGCGAGGCGTTCCGCAGCATCGCCGAGCGGCTGTTCATCAGCAAGAAGACCGCCGAGGAGCACATGTCCGTGGTGACCGCGAAGTTCGCGGACTTCCTGCGCGACCACTCCCCGGCCGACCTGGAACGCGAACTCGGCCTCGGCCCGGGCGACTTGCTGGACCCGCGCCGACCCCGCTGAGCCGCCCCTGCCGAACCGCCCCCGACCCCGGCCCCGGCCCCGACCCCCGG
>NZ_JOGH01000240.1:0-3810 GCF_000721345.1 Kitasatospora sp. NRRL B-11411
AGGCCGAAACGACCGGCGGGCACGCGGCCCGGACGGCGGACCCGGGACCGCGGCGGCCGAGCAGGCGCAGCACCAGGGACAGGACGGCGGCGCAGCCACCAGGAACGGCGGGCCCGGGACGGCGGCCAGGGCGCGGGCAGCGGCCGTGGACAGCCGTTGTCCACTTCTGGTGGCTGAGCTGTGCACACGTGTGGGGCCCGCAAGGTACGTCGAGTGCGGGGTGGACGGCGCGCGGCTCGCGCAGCCGGGTCCAGCGCTGCCACCATCGCCTCACCACACCGGGCCGCTCCCAGCCCGACCACCCGTATCTCCCGTCTGGAGGCACCGCCATGCCCACCGAGTCCGCCCCCAGCGCCGAGCCCGAGCCGGTCCCGCTGCCCGGTCCTGCCCGTCTTGGAGGCGGCGAGGCCGCCGTCCTCATCGCCGCGATCGCCGCGGTGACCGTCCTCACCGTCCTGCAGCGCCCGGTCCCTGGCGTGCTGATCGCACTCGCCTCGATCCCCTGCCTGCTCCTCGTACCTGGCCGCGTAGGCCGGCCGCTCGCCACCCTCGCCACCAGCAACCGCGGATGAGCGCCCCCGCCCGCCCTACCGGCGCCCGCCCGCTGGCAGAGACGCCGGAACTGGCGGCGCTGCGCGGCTGGCTGCACGGTGTGAAGGGCCGCATGACCCTCGAGAGCCTCGCGCGCCGGGCCAGCAGGAAGAAGCTGCCCATCTCCGAGTGCACCCTGCGCCGGGCGCTGGACGGCCGACTGCCCACCCGCTACACCGTCATGGCGTTCGCCCAGGGCGCTGGCGCCGACGTGAAGAGGGCCGAGCAGATGTGGACCGCGGCCGCGCACGCCGCCCGTCCCCTCCCCGCCCGGACCCGTTCTCCGTACGTACCGGGCCGGATCACCACCCGAGACGGACTGGCCCTGGCCCTGAGCCGACTGAAGGCCAATGCCGGCATGAGCCTGCGCCAACTCGCCGCCGCTCCCGCGGCCGCGAACCTGCTCACCCGCAGCTCCCTGCACAACGCCCTGACCGGCCGACGGTTGCCCGCCGAGCAGTGGCTGGCCGCCTTCGCGGCCGCCTGCGGCGCCGGCGACAACGTGACCGACGCACTGATCGGTGCCCGCCGCCGGATCCTGGCCGGACCACGCCCGCCAGCGGTGTACCCGTGCGAGATCGTCGAACGCGCCGACTCGCGGCGTCGACAGGACGAAGCCGCCCGCCCCTGGCTCGCCGAACCGGACCTCGCCCCATATGACCAGTGGCTGCGCGACGAGGAAGAGGCCGAGTTCCAACGGCAGTTCTCCTGGGTCGACGACCTCACCAAGGACGAGCTCGACGAGCTCGCACACAAGGCCCAGACCACAGCGCAGCAGGACGACAGGCCATCACTCACCGATCTACTGAACCGCTACTGCGCTTGACCAATCCACCCCGACCAGCACCACCCGGCGGCAACCCGCTAAAACATTCAGATGGAATTCCGGAAAGAATTGTCCCCTGAAAACAACCCGCAAAACAGGCCGCCCCACAAGCAGTCCCACCGGACCTCCTGCATTATTACTCATAGTCACTAAACCTCGGGCAGCACCCACCTCACCGGGACCCCCGACAAGCGCAACGAAAGGTCTAGACAACATCAGCGTGAGGCCATTCTGCGACCAGAATCATCGACAGGTCACACATCGGGCCGATGATAACGGCGAAGCAACGCGAGGACGCTGACCGCCACAAGGGCGATGGTGCTGTCGGCAACAGCAACCTCGCCCTCATCCCGCCAGACAGCAACGATGCTCGCTGCGGTGGCCACAAGGCCCAGGACACTGCCAGCGCACACGGCAACGAGCCTCAGCGCCCTGCCAACAACCCGCCCGTACCGCGACCGCACCAAGCTCTTGCATCCACGGATATCAGCCATCACGAACCCCTCCCTCAACCAGACCGTCAGGACACCGACTTGAAGAGACGACATCCCACAGAAGATGGCCAGAGCCTAGAACGCCCTCCCACACCCCCCCTCCTCATCCCAGACAGGTCGCATGGAGCAGCACTTACGCCCAGTTCACCCAGGTTTCCTCTGATCTCACGCAAGGTAATTTCCGTAACCGTGCGTGAGAGCTCGACATAGAGACACGGATCACCGAAATCCGGATCACCTGTCTCTCCGCATCCGCCCCTCCTTGGCGCGTTTTCGACGGTCCTCCCACCACGGATCGTCTGGAGTGGAGACCAGCGCGGCCATCAGCTCGCGCTTGGTCGGGACCGGCAGCACCAACGGGCCCAAGTCCTTTGCGGTGCAGTCCTGTTCGCACTGCGGGCACTCCAGCCGATCCGGCCGGGCCCTCTCCCGCAACTCCAGCTCCGAACCCTCCGCCCCGCCGATCGAGCCCCGGCACGACCAACACGGGCGCAGCTTCGCGTTGACCGCGCGGGCAGCCTCCAACCGTTCCTCGGCCTCCCGCTCCAGGCGCTCCTCACGGTCCTGCTGGCAGGACCAGCAACGGCCACCCGGACGGCGGACCCACTCCACCCGCCCCCGGTCGCCGTACTCCCAGGTGCTCTCCTGCTCGGGAACGTCGCCGCAGTCGATGCAGACCAGGGAGTCCATCAGCTCCTGGTGGGCCTTGTGCTCCTCGGCCTCGCGGGCGGCCCGGCGCAGGTCCTAGGCGGCCCGGTTGTTCGGGTTCTCCAGCGCCTCGATGAGGGAGTGCCGGCCCGAGCGGCCCGTGCTCGGCCAGCAGCTGAAGGGTGGTCACGATGACGGGCACGGCGTCGTCGTACTCGCGCCAGCCGTCATCGTTGTAGTCGCGGACCTCTCTGCACCACCGGCCGCGCCAGCAGTCGGCGGACAGGTCCGCCACCGCCTGCTGCCGGCCTGCCAGCGCGGCCGGTCCGGCGTCGGTGACGACCAGCGCGATGGGCGGGTATCCGGGGCGGGTGTGGTCGGGCCAGGTGCGGCGCCACCAGTGCACCATGCGGTCGGCCGGATCCTGGCCGGAGCGGGCCGGATCGTTGTCGCGGACCTTGGTGCGAAACAGCTCGCGGTAGGCGGTGAACTTCGCGGCCACCCGCTCCGGCGACATGGTCGAGCGGTCGACCTCCACCATCAACACCGACACCCCGCTGTTCTCCGGGGCACGCGGCGCGCAGCTGGCCGGGCGTACCTCGCTGATCGACTGCGACCCCCCTGCCCGCCCGTATCGGCGACCAGACACCGTTCCGCTCCACCGTCGCCGCGTTCGAGAACGCCCTCGACCTCACCGCGCACCGGCCCGGCTCCCCGCGACGCCTCGCCCCCTACCTCCACCAGCGCACCGCCGGCCGGATCGGCAGCCTCTCCCGCCTCATCCGCCAAGCCGCGATCACCGCGATCCTCGACGGCACCGAGAAGATCACCAAGACATCGTTGGATGCGATCACCCTCGACCACCTCGCCGAGCAGCACCACCGACCCACCCACCCGCCCGGTCGGTCGGGCGCCGGGGCCCGGGGCCAAGGTGACCGCCCTCCCCGACTGGGCCGCGAGTCCCACGCTGCCCGCGCCAGTGCCCCAGCACCCAGGATGTGCGGCCCCTGCCGGCGGAGAGCACCGCTTCCTGGCTCACCCGCCTCGCCCAGGCCCACCACCTGCCCACGCCCTACCTCCTGGACGGCCTGAACATCACCACCACCGGCCGCCCCAGCCAGTCCCCCCGGAGGATCCGAAATCCATTTCAACCACACGGCGCGGCACCACCTCGCCGCATTCACCCGCGTCCCCCACCACCACCTCATCCACGCCCTGCCCCGCCTGAACACCCTCCCCCCTGTCCCCGCC
>NZ_JOGH01000241.1:0-3749 GCF_000721345.1 Kitasatospora sp. NRRL B-11411
CGACCCGGAGGGCGGGCGAGTGGTGCTCGGCTTCGCCGACCCCCGGCTCGGCCGGGACCTCCCGGGAGCCGTCGGCGCGGCGTACTACGACGCGGCCCAACTGATGAGCCTGTTGGAAGGCAGCGGGGCCGTGCGGCTGGTGCTCCGCTCCCCGCAGGGCGAGTGGACACTGCCCCGAGCACTGCTGGACGCCTGGGCCCGGGACTTCCGCGGCGAGCGCCTGCTGCTCGACCCGCCGACCGGGCCCGACGCGACGGCCCTGCTGGAGGCCCTGGCCCGGCAGGTGAGCGGCTTCCCGACGGTCCGCACCGCCTGGCTGTCCCTGGCCCGCTGGCCGGATTCCCCGGATCCCCAACTGCTGCTGCACGTCGCCGTGGACGAGGACCCGCCCGGCCTCGTCGCCAACCACCTGCTGCGGGCGCTGCTCGACGAGCAGGCGCTGCGCCACCTGGCCTACCCGAAGGTCGCCGTCGTCCCGCTGCACCCCGTCGCGCACGCGGAGACCATCGCCGGCCTGGACCGCCGCGGCCTGCCCGCGGTGCGTCACGACTCCCGGCCCGGCCCGCTCGAAACGCCCGCGCCCGCCGCCCTGCCCGCTGCCCCGAAGCCGAAGCGCCGCTGGTTCCAACGCCCCTGACGGGCAGCGGCGTCCGCGGGATGTCGAACGGTCCCGCAGGACCCGGCCGCCGAGCGCGGCGGGGTCGAGCTGTCGCAGCGGGGGCGGGCCCAGGCCCAGGGCGGCACGATCCGCCGCTGCATCATCCGGTGGAACAAGCACGCCGCAGACCAACACCTACGTGAGGTCGTCAACAGGGCAAACGTTGACTGACGCGGCACCGGAGCGGCCGTCGTAAGTAAGACGGGCCCCTCCGGCGGGCGCTGCCCGCACCGCGCTGCCCGCACCGCGCAGTGCCGGCGCGCTGTCGTTACGCCGCTGCGCGTTCGACGGGCGGCCGACGCCTCAGCTCCGGCTGACGGACGGCCGGCGGCTGGTAGGCCATGTCGAGCGTGCCCGTGTCCGTGCCGGGCGGCACGATGGCGTCGATCCGGTCCAGGACGTCGTCCGAGAGGGTGACCTCGGCGCCCGCGAGCAGGTCGTCCAGGTGCGCCATCGTCCGCGGTCCGAGAAGCGCGGACGTGACGCCGGGGTGGGCGAGCACGAAGCCCATGGCCAGATGGGTCAGCGGCATGCCCGCCTCTTCGGCGAGCGGGACGAGCCGTTCGACGACGTCGAGCCGCCGGTCATCCTTGAGGTGCTGGAAGCCGTACTGCGAACGGTGGGTCGAGGGCTGCCGGCCCTTGCGGTAGCGCCCGGTCAGCAGCCCGCCGCCGAGCGGCGACCAGACCAGGGTGCCCATGCCGAACTCCTGTGCCACCGGGAGTACTTCGCGCTCGATGCCCCGGTTGAGGATCGAGTACACGGGTTGCTCGGTGCGCGGTCGGGCGAGGCCGCGTCGCTCGGCGACCCAGTGGGCGCGCACGAGTTCGGAGGCCGGCATGGCCGAGGTGCCGAAGGTGCGGATCTTGCCGGCCCGCTGCAGGTCGGTGAGAGTCCCGAGCGTCTCCTCGATGTCGGTGCCGGGGTCCGGGCGGTGGATCTGGTAGACGTCGACGTAGTCGGTGTCGAGGCGGCGCAGCGAGTCCTCCAGCGCGCGCACCAGCCAGCGCCGGGACGCGCCCTGGTGGTTGGGCTCGTCGCCCATCGGGTTCCCGGCCTTCGTCGCGAGCACGACGTCGGCCCGGCGGCCCTTCAGGGCGCGGCCCACGATCTCCTCCGACTCGCCGCGCGCGTACATGTCGGCCGTGTCGATGAGGTTGATGCCGGCGTCCAGGGCCCGGTGGATGATGCGGACGCAGTCGTCGTGGTCGGGGTTGCCAATGGCGCCGAACATCATGGCGCCCAGAGCGTAGGGGCTCACCTTGATCCCGGTCTTGCCGAGGCCGCGGTAACGCATGTTCTCTCCTGGAATCCGTTGGCGGGGTGCTGCTACCAGCCTGCCCGGGAGAGACCGGACGATGAATACTTGTGAGTCCCGTTTTTTTGCGCGAGAGTACGGTCATGACCCCTGATCGGCTCTCCGAAGCACTCGACCTGGTCGAGGTCCGCGGCGTCCTCACCGGCGGCATCGCGGCCCGCGGCGGATGGTGGGGCCGCGGACCGCTCTCCGACCCGGTCAAGTTCTTCGCGCTCGTCAGCGGCCGGGCCCGCCTGACCACCGACGGGATCGACGAACCGGTCGACCTCGTGGCGGGCGACGTGGCGATCCTCACCGGCCGCTCCTGGGTCGCGTTCGAGGCCGGCGCGGAACCCCGCCAGGAAGTGCAGCCGGAATCCGACTTCTCCACCGACCGCTTCACCCGCTCCGACCGCGACGCCGACGACATCGTCATCGGCGGCTGCATCAGCCTGAACGAGGCCGGAAGAACGCTCCTCCTCGAATCACTGCCGCCACTGGCCCACATCAGGCCGACCAGTGGCGACGACCGCCTCCTCACCGTCCTGCTGCGCCTGTTCGACGAGGCCACCGCCCAGCGGCCCGGCTCGGCCATCGCGATCCGGCAGTACGGTCAGCTCTTCCTCCTGGAACTGCTGCGCTCCTACGTCGACCAGTGCACACTGCCGTCCGGCTGGCTGCGGCTGCTCGTCGACGAACGCCTGCGCCCCGCCCTCGACCTGCTGCACGACCGCCCCGGCCGCCCCTGGGGGCTCGAGGAGTTGGCGAGAGCCGCCACCATGTCCCGGACGACCTTCGCCGAGCGGTTCCGGGAGGCAGCCGGCGTACCACCGCTGACCTACCTGGGCCGGTGGCGCATGCTGCTCGCCCAGCGCGCACTCCGGGACGGTGACGCCCGCGTCGCGGCCCTCGCCGAGGAGTTGGGCTACGGATCGGAGAGCGCCTTCAGCACGGCGTTCAAACGGGTCGTCGGAGAGTCGCCGCTACGCTACCGGGCCCGCGTGCGACAGGACGCCACCAGCCGCCCCCGGAGCGAGACGCCATGACACGTCGGCCCAGCCCGACTCCCTGCGAGGCCCGGCGACGCGGGCATCCGCTCGTCGGCCGCGCAGGTGAGCACCGGCCGCCGCCGACGAACTGCCGGTGGCGACGGACGCTGCGCAGGGAGCCGTCCGAGGAACCCGGCCCCCGGACCTGGCCGCCGAAGACGTCGACCAAGGCACCGGACGCGAGCGCGAACGCGACCGCCGACGCGACCAGGCCCCCGCTCTGCGACCCGGCGCAACCCCCGCACCGGGGACCGGCCACCGACCCGGCGCCCGTCTCGGCCCGGTCGGAGCCGCCGGCACCGCTTTCGCCCTCGACCAAGCCCCGGAGCCGACCGCCGATCCGCGACGTCCTGGAGCCGCGGCGACCCGCAACCGCCCGCACCACGACCAGCCGATCGCCATCGTCGCCCTGCCGACCAGCCGGCCCCGCGGCCGCCCGGCCGGTGAACTGTCCGCCGCACCCCCCCGCCGACGGGTTCCCCTGACCAGGGCACCTGATCCGCCGTCCATCCTCGGGCCCCGCCGACCGAAGTTCGGCCGGGCCGCCTTCCCATTCAGAGGAATTCCGCGGCTCTGGCCGGATTTTCGTGAAAGGCCAGGTCATCGGCGTGAATGCAGGATCGTTTCGCTGCGGGATGACCTTCAGGTGGCTCTCTACTCGATCGAAGATGTGCTGTTCCCCGGAGTCGATGTTGAACTGGAGCGGGTGACTGCGGGGTTGGACCTGGTGCTGGTCGAGGTCGCC
>NZ_JOGH01000242.1:0-3707 GCF_000721345.1 Kitasatospora sp. NRRL B-11411
CCCCGCCCGCCCGCCCGCCAGGCAGCCAGCCAGCTCGCCCTTCCCGCCGCCGAGACCCCTGTGAGGCGCCATGTCCGGTGCGACGCCCGACACCCCGTCAACTCCACTGCCCGACAGGCCCGTTCCCCCGTACGTCGACCCGGCCAAGCCCAGCATCGCCCGGGTGTACGACGCGTTCCTCGGCGGTACCGACAACTACGAGGTGGACCGCGACGTGGTCCGGGGCGTCCTGAAGGCCGCGCCCGAAGCCGCCGACCTCGCGGTCGAGAACCGCCGCTTCCTGATCCGGGCCTGCCGGTACCTGGCCGAACAGGCCGGCGTCACCCAGTACCTGGACTGCGGCTCGGGCCTGCCCACCGCCGAGAACACCCACAACGTGGTGCAGCGGACCGACCCGCGGTCCACCGTCGTCTACGTGGACAACGACCCCATGGTGGTGGCCCACAGCCGCGCCCTGCTGGCGGGCAACGAGAACGCCACCATCGTCCCCGCGGACATCTTCGCCCCCGAGGAACTGCTCCGGAACGAGACGGTGCGCTCCCGGCTCGACTGGACCAGGCCGATCGCCCTGCTCCACCTGGGCACCCTGCACCACTACAACGGCGAACGCACCCGCACCCGCAAGGACATCGTGCGCGCCTACACCGAGGCCCTGCCCCCGGGCTCCTACGTGGCGATCAGCCACTTCCTGGACCCGGAGGACGAGAACAGCGCCCTCGCCCGGGCGATGGAGAGCATGTTCCTGCACAGCATGATGGGCAGCGGCACCTTCTCCACCAGGGCCGAACTCGGCGCCCTCTTCGACGGGTTGGACCTGGTCGCCCCGGGCCTGACCCGCTGCGTCGACTGGCACCCGGACACCCCGCCGCACCCGGACACCCCGCCGCACCCGGATGCCCCCCACCCGGGCCGGCCGGACAGCGCCCGGTCGAACGCCGCCCGCCAGTGCATCGCCGGCGGCGTCGCCCGCAAACCCTGACCCGCCGTCACCCCGGCGCGCCGTCACCCCGGCGCGTCGGACCGGGGGAGCGGGGAGCGACGGAGGGCGGCCCCGCCGCTCACGCCCACTCCACCCCGTGCTCGGCGAGCTGCGCCAACTGGTCCGGCCCCAGCTTGGCACGCCGGCTCTTGGCGTTGTTGAGGAACGCGCCCAGCGCGACCACCACCGTCTCCGCCCGCTCCGCCCCGCTCCCGTCCACCACCACCTTCGCCACCTCCTCCCGGTGCCCGCGCCGCGGCTTCGCGTGCCCCTCCCGCGCCGCGAACTGGGCCAGCGCGGCGATTCCCAGGCCGAACCGGTCGGCCTGCGACACCCGCGGCCCCGCCGCCGCGGCCCGCTCGGCCCTCGCCGCCGCCACCGCGGCCAACTCCGGGTCCTGCTCGATCCCCAGCGCGGCCAGCAACTCCTGCTGCTCCACGGCCAACCCGGCCCACCCGCCGCGCTGCGCCGCCACCCACCGGCCCAGCGGCTCGCCCTCGAACACCGTCCGGGTCGGTAGCGCCGCCCAGTCCACCCGGCCGTCCGATGCCAACCACCACATCCGGGCCGCCGCGTACGCCCGCTGCCAGCCGATCGGCCAACTCGGCGCCCACCACGGGTCGATCGCCTCCAACGCGGCCCGCCGCCCCGCCTCCAGCGCCCCCTTCCCGCCCGCCGGCACCTCGGCCTGCGCCCGCAGCCCCGCCAGCCACGTCCCGATCGGGTACCCGCCGATCGAGGCCCGCACCGGCGCCGCCAACGACCCGCCGTGCTCCGCCGCCCACCGCGCCGCCCACGCCAACCCGGCCCCGAACCGCGCGTCCGGCACCGACCAGACCATCCCCACCCGGTCCAGCAGCTCCACCCGGTGCTCCGGCATCGCGCCCGCCGCCCGCTCGTGGCGCCGGTCCGACACCCACTTGCCCAGCGGGAAGTTCCCGTTCTCCCCGACCGTCCGGCTGTAGGGCACGTCGAGGGCACCGGTCCGCTCGAACCACTCCTGGCAGTGCCGCAGCCCCTCCCGCCAGTACGCGCCCTCGCTGCGGAGCACCTGCGTCGACAGGAACAGCGCGAGGACGCTGTCACTCACCCGGCCCCGGAACCGCACCGGCAGCACGAACGCCCCCGCACCCTCGCCCGCCCCGGCGGGGACCACCGCCTCCGCGCTGCGCCCCCCGGTGCGCCGGCCGCCGTTCTGCGGCACCGCCAGCGCCTCCAGCATCCGGGCGTCGTGCGACCTGAGCGCCGTCAGGACCCGCACCAGCGGATGGTAGGAGTCCGACTCCAGGACGTTCCCCGGCTCCTCGCCCGGACCGAGGAAGACCGGCACGACGAGCCGCGCCAACTTCCCCTCCCCGGGCTTCATCCGCAGCACCCGCCCGATCTGCTGGACGATCCGCACCATGCTGCCGCTGCCGGTCACCAGCGCCGCCACCGCGTCCGGCAGGTCGACGCCCTCGCCCAGCACCTGGCAGTTCGAGACCACCCGCGTCCCCAGCCCGTCCCGCTCCCGCCCCGCCTCGAAATCCGCCAGCACCTGCCGCCGGTACTCCACCGGGTGCTCCCCGGCCAGCCACTGCGCCCACACCTCGGCCGGGTACGTCCCGGGATCCTCGGCGTGCAGCTTCTCCGCGGTCTGGTTCAGCGTCTCGGAGAAGTACCGGGCCTCCAGGGTGCGGTGGTGGAAGGTGATGACCTTCTCCAGACCCTCCTCGGCGCACACCTTCAACAACCCGGCCTGGACCGCCGCCAGTTGCTCCACCGGCACCTCGTCCTCGGACCCGTCCTTCGCCTCGCCGGCGCCCGGCCCCCACGGCACCGGCTGCCGCCGCGCGGCCCGCCGGTCCGCCGCCGGGTCGCGCAACTCCAGCACCACGATCTCGAACGGCGCCACCAACCCCTTCTCGACCGCCTCCGCCAGCCCCAGCGTGAACACCTGCGGCCCGAAGACCCGCCGGTCGTCCATCGACACCGCCAACTCCTCCGGCAACGGCTGGTACGCCCCGGCCCGCGGCGGCAGCCAGATCCGCGGCGTCGCCGTCATGTACAGCCGCCGCGCCGCCGGGATCTCGTCCTGGTGGTGCACCACCGTCCACGACTTCTCCGCCGACCCCGACGAGCGGTGCGCCTCGTCGCACACCATCAGCGCCAACTCCGGCAGCCCCTCGCCCGTCACCTCGGCCCACACCGCGTACGCGTCCGCCACCGCCCCCGCCGAGGCGTACGTGGAGAACAGCGTCAGCGGTCGCCGCGCCGACCCGGCCGTGCTGACCCACCGCCCGATCTGCAACGGCGACGTCGTCCCCGGCACCCCGTGCGGCAGCTCGTCGTCCACCAGCGAACACACCGCCGCCATCTCCCCCTTGCGGCCGGCCCGCCGCCACGAGGCGACCGTCTGCACCAGCAGGTCCAGCGTCGGCACCACCACCAGCACCACCCCGCGCGGCGCCAACCGCTGCGCCGCCACCGCCCCCACGTACGACTTCCCCGTACCGGTGGCCATCTGCACCGTCGCCCGCAACCCACCCGGCGCCACCTGCCCCGGACCCGGCGTCAGCGCCCGCACGACCGCCGCCACCGCCTCCTCCTGGTGCCCCCGCAACCGCACCGGCGTCCGCCCCGCCACTCCCGCCGACTCCCCGAAAAGGCTCTCCACCACACACCCCAGTCCGTCTCCGAATACCCCCATCGAACCAGACCCCGCCCCCCACCCCCGGCAGATCCACCC
>NZ_JOGH01000243.1:0-3686 GCF_000721345.1 Kitasatospora sp. NRRL B-11411
CCCCCCCGCCCCCGACACCCCCGGCACCGCCTCCCGGAGCCCCAGCCCGGACGTGAGGTCCTCGCCGGACCCCTCCGGCTCCGCCGCCGGCGACCGCTGGAAGCCGATCCCGCTGCCCGCCGCCCCCCAACTCGGCGCCACCGGCACCGCCGCCGGCACCGCCGGCACCCCCGTCGACTTCACCACGTACTCCGTGCTCAGGGACCTCGAGAACCTGATGCCCACCTACCGCAACCGCTTCACCCAGGGCACCGACTTCAAGGCCGACCGCCCCGGGGGCGCCTCCACCGTCCACCTGACCTACGCCGACGAGGCCGGCCCGGTCGCCCTCGAACTGTCGCTGCGCTACTCCAAGACGCCCTTCCCCGCGAACGGCGCCGCCCCCGACCCCGACCTGGCCCCCTTCCGGTGCGGCACCAACAGCGGCACCTCCGACAACGACGAGGAGTCCTGCTTCTCCGGCTACCGCTTCGACGGCAGCTGGGAGATGGTCGCGGTGAACGACGCCCAGGTCCCCGGCCTGTTCGGCTACCGGGTCGTCATCTGGCGCCCCGACGGCGCCATCCTCGACTTCACCGAGTACTCCGGCACCGTCACCACCAAGGGCGAACCCGTCCGCTCCGGCCGCTACCGCCCCCCGCTCGACCTGACCTTCTGGCGCTCCGTCGCCGAGAGCCCGGTCTGGACCCACTACCTCTACGGCTGACCGCCACCGGCTCGCCCAACCGCCAGTCAGGAATCCCGCGCTCGCGTAGGGTTGGCCGGGTGAGCGAGCAGACGCACAACGTGGTCGGCGGACAGGCCGCGGTGGGGCACCTGGTGCAGGCCAACGAGATCGGCGCCGTCCACATCCACGAGGCGAGGACGCTGGTCCACCACCACTCCTTCGAACTCCCGCCCGAGAAGGCGCACTTCGTCGACCGGACGGAGGAACAGCGCCGGATCGCCGCCGCCGCCGACCCGGCCGGGGAAGGCACCCGCCCCCGGATCCTCGCCGTCAGCGGCCTCGGCGGCGTCGGCAAGACCGCGCTGTGCGTCCGGGCCGGCCACCGGCTGGCCGACCGCTACGCGAACGGCGCGCACTACCTCGACCTGGACGAGTACCGGCGCGAGGGCGTCCCCGACCTGGCCGCCGCCCTGACCGACCTGCTGTCCTGGCTCGGCGTCGAACGGGAGTGGCTGCGCCGCGACTTCCGCGGCCTGGTCCGCCAGTTCTGGGACCGCACCCGCGGCAAGCACCTGCTGCTGGTGATCGACAACGCCCGCACCGCCGCCGAGGTCGAACCGCTGCTGCCCGCCTCCGCCCACAGCCTGGTGCTGACCGCCAGCCACGGCCCGCTGTACGACCTCGGCCCCGCCGCCGAGGAACTCGCCCTCGCCCCGCTCGGCCCCGAGGACACCGCCGACCTGCTGCGGCTGCTCCTCGGCGACCGGCACGCCGCCGCCGACCCCGCCGCCGTCGAGACCCTCGCCGCCCTCTGCGGCGGACTGCCGAAGGCCGCCGAGGTGGCCGGCGGACTCGCCCGCAAGCACCCGCACCGCAGCCTGGCCGAACTCGCCGACCGCCTCACCGCCGACCTGCACCGGCGGGGGAGCGCCCCCGTGGAAGCCGTCTGGGACACCGCCCTCGCCGAACTCGGCCCCGACGCCGCCCGGTTGTACCACCTCCTGCCCGAGTGCCCCGGCCCGTTCGCGGTCCTGCCGACCGCCGCCGCCCTGCTCGGCCGCGACCTGCTCGACACCGAGGACGCCCTCGCCGAACTCCGCACCGCCGGCCTGCTCGACCACCACGACGGCGGCTACCGCCAGCACGCCCTGGTCCGCGGCCACGCCCGCCGGACCGGCCACACCGCCGACCCCGACGGCACCGGACGCGCCGCCGCCCGGGCCCGCCTGCTGCACTGGCTGCGCCGCCAGTGCGCCCGCGCCGACCTGCTCACCGCCGGCCCCCGCGCCACCGTCCAGGCCGAACTCCCGCCGCTGCCCGGCGTCCCCGACGCCGACCTCGGCACCGCCAAGGCCGACGCGCTGCGCTGGATGGAAGCCAACCGGCACGCCCTGTACGGGGCCGTCGGCCTCGCCCACGACAGCGGCCGCGACGAGGACGCCGTCGCCCTCGCCGAGTCGCTCTGGACGCACTTCCTCGACCACCCCCGGCACGCCGACGCCACCGACGCCTTCCGCACCGCCGTCGTCGCCGCCGACCGCACCGGCCACCTGCCCGCCCGGGTCCGCACCCGCGACCTGCTGGCCCGCCCGCTGTGGGAACAGGGCTGCTTCGACGAGGCCGCCGCCGCCGTCGAACAGGCCTGCGCGCTGGCCACCCTGCTGGACGACGGCTACGAGCACCGCCGGCTGGCCGGCTCCGCGATCGACTTCCGCGGCCAGTTCGCCCTCGCCCGGGGCGAAGCCGCCGCGGCCCGGGGCGAGGACGAAGCCGCCCACCGCGACTTCGCCGCCGCCCGCGCCGACTTCACCGCCGCCCGGCAGATCCAGCAGGAGATCGGCAACGCGTACGGCGCCGCCCTGCAGACCTACCAGCTCGCCAAGACCGCCACCGCCGCCGCCGACCCGGCCGCCGCCGCCGACCTCTTCGCCGCGGCCCGCACCGAGTTCGCCGCCCTGCCCGGCCGCGAACGCATGACCGCCCGCACCTCCTTCGGCCTGGCCCGCGCCCTGCGGCAACTCGGCCGCCACGAAGCAGCCGAACCCCTGCTGACCGAGGCCCTGACCGCCGCCACCACCCGCGGCTCCAGCTACGACGAGGCCCGGATCCGCACCGAACTCGCCGCCCTCGCCGACGCCACCGGCCACCCCACCACCGCCGCCCACCACCGCTCCCGCGCCGCCGCCCTCCGCGCCGAGAAGGGCTGAGGAACGCGGGGCGCTCGCGCACGGGCGACAGCGAGGAGGGTGGGGAGGACGAGGAGGTTCGGGCCCGGGATCATGGGTGGGTCCCGTCCTTCCGCCCGTGAGGTGATCCCTTGAGGAGAGCGGCACTGCGTCCCCATGCGCTGTTGCCCAGGCAGTACGACCACCGCAAGATCCTGGCGACCACCGTGGACGCCTGGGGGAGGGCGCTCTGGCTGCTCTGCCCCGATGCGGAACTCGAACCGAGCCGGCACGGCAGGCCCTTTGTCCGGCCCCGCCGCTACCCCTACGACGCGCTGCTCGTCATCGACGACGGCGGCGAGACCAGGGAGCAGACCCTTTACGGCGTGAACCTGTGGGTCCACCGCCTCGAAGCGCTGCCCAACGGCCGGTTCCTCCTCGCGGGCCATGGCGCCCCGGAAGGGCGGAACGCGCAGATCCACGGCCGGGACGGGCGGCGGCGCCACGGTTTCGAGCCGGGGCGCGGGATCGAGTTCCTGATGGCCGACCGGCAGCACCGGTTGTGGAGCGCCTACGGCGACGAGGGCGTCTACAGCGATCCGATCAGCTGCGACGGCCTGGTGCGCTGGGACAGCGGCGGGAACCGGCGGTGGGGCTACGCGGCCCCAGGAGGTGTCGCACACATCGACACGGTCTACGCCTTCAACGTCGACGACGGTGTCGCCTGGGCCAGTTACTACCCGACCTTCCCGCTGCTAGGGCGTGTATCTGGTTGTGATCAATTTGCGGGTTTCGCTCTCGTGGTGGCCCTTGGTTCGGTAGATCGTGTGGTGTGACGCGAGTGCAACTGACAG
>NZ_JOGH01000244.1:0-3666 GCF_000721345.1 Kitasatospora sp. NRRL B-11411
CCCCCTGACCACCCCCCGCCCCACCCACCCGCCACGCCCCCGAAACCTGGCAGCGAGCACCCCCCGACGTGCTGTATTGTTTTCCACGTCGCCGAGAGATCGGGGGCGAGGTCAGAAAGCCGAGGAGCCCGCAAGGGCGACTGGGAAGACGACCACGGGACGTGGCGCAGCTTGGTAGCGCACTTGACTGGGGGTCAAGGGGTCGCAGGTTCAAATCCTGTCGTCCCGACGCAAGTCGGAAAGGCCGTTGGCCGGGAGAAATCCCAGGTCAACGGCCTTTTGCGTGACGGGGCGTCAGGGACCGTGAAAATCGGTTCGTATGCTGTTTGGGACCGTTTTGGGACCAAGGCCCCGAAGGTGGGGGTCAACCATCCTTAGCTAGGTCCGATTTGCCCGCTTTGGCCGTCACTCTCGGTAATCGAGGCGGGATCGCGACAATCGATTTCCGGCCATGTTTTTGGCAGAAATCCCGCTTGCGTGGCGGAAGTTGGTCACAGCTGACCACCTATCAGGTGGCGGCATGATGTCAATGGAGAAGCCTCTCCGCTGGGGCCGCCGACCACCAAGCGGTTCCGGGGCTGAAAAGGTTGCTCTGCGTGACGGCATGCCGATGCGACCACCTCGCGCACAGCCCGCGCTCCGTACCGGACCTCTGGGCAGGAGCGCACTTGACCCGGGTCCGAGTCGCCTTCCCTCCCGTTACATGCTGGGGAGGCCCAGTCGGTCGAAGGCGGGATCGCCGGGGAGCGCGATCGATTCGATGCGAGCCGGTGAGATCGGGGACATGTAGTGGACGGTGGCGTCGGTGCCTTCGCTGAGCGCTCTGCCCAGGAACACGTGCGCCAGCGACGGAGCGGTGCTGTGCAGCTGGCCGTCGGCCAGGTCCAGGAGCGCGGTGACGACGGCCGGCGGCCCAGCGACCGCAGCAGGCCCATCATCTCTGGGTCATTGATCGACTCCCAGTACCGGGACAGCTGCGACCAACCTCCGCGTACGCGGAGCGGACTCCTGAGGGTGGCTGGAGCAGTGCATCAACCGCGGCCAACCTCCGCGTACGCGGAGCGGAGCGGACCGGGCCGGTCAGGCCGGAACCGCCACCAGGTCCGACCAACCTCCGCGTATGCGGAGCCGACTCGATCGTCAGTCCTGAAGTTTCACGGAGTTCCGACCAACCTCCGCGTACGCGGAGCGGACGGCAAGCGCGCTTACGGGGCCGTCATGTACGACGACCAACCTCCGCGTACGCGGAGCGGACACCTCACCCGAGAGAGCGAACGTCTCGATCCCCGGCGGACCTCCGCGTATGCGGAGCGGACGGCGGCTTCGACCTGACGATCGGGAATGTCCCGGACCAACCTCCGCGTACGCGGAGCAGATACAGCCGCACGGCTCGGCTACCAGCCAGACTACGGCGAACCTCCGTGTACCCAGAGCGGACGACCGGTCTTCCGAGATGGACCTGACGGTCCTGGGCGGACCTCCGCGTATGCGGAGCGGACGCGGCCGAGAAGCACACCAGTGTCCAGGCCGTCGGCCAACCTCCGCGTACGCGGAGCGGAACCCCGAGTTCTTCGCCAGGACCCGCCGCAAGACCGGCCAACCTCCGCCTACGCGGAGCGGACACGGCCGCCACCTGGCGCTCCTCGGTGCGGTACGGCGGACCTCCGCGTACGCGGAGCGGACCGGCAGTGCTCCAACGGCTTGGACTTCGTCATCGGTGAACTTCCACCTACGTGGAGCGGACGACCTCGATTGCGGAGCCGAGACGCACACTCCCGGCGGACCTCCGCCTACGCGGAGCGAACGCGGGCGTCCCGCGGTTCCTGCTCGACCGCCCCGACCAACCTCCGCGTACGCGGAGCGGACACGGACGTGTCGGACGTGGTGAAGCCGGGCGACGACCAACCTCCGCGTACGCGGAGCGGACCGCGGCTACCGCTACTTCGCCTGCGACCTCTTCGGCGGACCTCCGCGTACGCGGAGCGGACCCGGCGATCAGGGCGAGGTCGCGCGCACCGAACGGCGGACCTCCGCGTATGCAGAGCGGACCCGACGATCGACGTCGCGGCGAAGCTGACAACTGGCGGACCTCCGCGTACACGGAGCAGACCTGGAGGCTGCCGGGATCTCGGTCAACCTGGACGGCGGACTTCCGCGTACGCGGAGCGGACGTCGCGGTCCCCCAGCCCAGCCGGGAGTGGAGCGACCGACCTCCGCCTACGCGGAGCGGATCGCACCCTGCACGCCCGCGAGCCCCATATGATCGGCGGACCTCCGCGTACGCGGAGCGGATAGGCGGCGGGCGCGGGTGTAGCTCCGGCCGACCGACTGACCTCCGCCTACGCGGAGCGGACGGCAACTTCTGGCGGCCCGTCAGCGGCTTCATCGGCGGACTTCCATCTACGTGGAATGGATGTCGTCTGCCTCCTGCAGCAGTTCGCCGACGCCGGCGAACCTCCGCCTATGCGGAGCGGACAATGACCGGGGCGTCCGCTGGTCCACCCTCGGTGGCCGACCTCCGCTTAGGCGGAGCGGACCCCCGGGTCGGCAACTACATTCGGGAACTGATCGGCGGACCTTCGCCGACGCGAAGCGGACCTGATGGGTGCCACCCTGATGGGGCACCCCACCGGCGGACCTCCGCCTACGCGGAGCGGACTCGATCATAGCCTGGGCCCACGCTCCCAGCTCCGGTGGACCTCCGCGTACGCGGAGCGGAAGGCCGCCGCCCACGCCGCGCCTTCATCTGGGACGACCGACCTCCGCGTACGCGGAGCGGACCAGGTCTCGATGTCGAACGGTAGCGGGTCGCCCGGCGGACCTCCGCCTACGCGGAGCGGACGAGGTGGTGCGCAGCATGAAGACATGGCCCTCCGACCAACCTCCGCGTAGACGGAGCGGACGACCAGCGCAGGACCGTGGCCCCGTGGGCAACCGACCGATCTCCGCGTACGCGGAGCGGACGAGCGGTCGACGCTGAAGCCAGCCTTCGCCATCGACCAACCTCCGCGTACGCGGAGCGGACGTGACGCAGGCCGGGGCGGTGCAGTCCTCGCCCGACCAACCTCCGCGTACGCGGAGCGGACGCCGGCCGGGACACGGCGCCGGACGACCAGGGCGACCAACCTCCGCGTACGCGGAGCGGACGGCCGTTCCGACCCGCGCATCCAAGCGAGCGTCGACCAACCTCCGAGTACGCGGAGCGGACATCTCGGTGACGGCGGAATCCAGCCGGGCCGACGGACCAACCTCCGCGTACGCGGAGCGGACGCCGCGGCGACCGCGATTCGCATCGCGAACGTCGACCAACCTCCGCGTACGCGGAGCGGACGTGAAGTCCGGGCACGGGATTTCGTAACACGGCGACCAACCTCCGCGTACGCGGAGCGGACGCACCGACGACGGCACCGATGGCCAGCAGGATCGACCAACCTCCGCGTACGCGGAGCGGACCGAACCAGGCTCCGGACTCTTTCCCCCACCGGCGACCAACCTCCGCGTACGCGGAGCGGACCCTTTGTGAGCTGCGTCGTTGGTGTGGCTTTGCTGTTTCTTTGTCAAGGAGCGTGTGGGGCAGGGAGTTGATGCTAGTTGGTTGGTCAGTGCCGGGTGGTGGTGAGTCCGAGCGCGGGGTGGAGGTGGAGGGAGGCGGTGGGGGTTCGGTAG
>NZ_JOGH01000245.1:0-3233 GCF_000721345.1 Kitasatospora sp. NRRL B-11411
CTGTTCGGGGCCGAGGGTGTCGGCGGGGAAGGGGGTGCCGGGGGTGGGCAGGGGGCCCTGGCCGGTGTGGGCGCGGCGGCGTTCCTCCAGGGCGCCCCAGCCGGAGCCGGCCTGCAGGATCCGGTCGGGGGCGCGGTCGGCCCAGTGGGCGGCGGCTTCGAGTTCGGCGTCCAGCCGGTGGGGCGGGAGGAGGGTGTCGAGGGCGTGTTCGGCGGCGTCGCGGGCGGCGGTCCAGTCCTCGCCGTGGACGGCGGCGGGGTCGGCTTCGAGCAGGCCGTAGGCCTCGGTCCAGGACCAGCGGGCGCCGGCCGGCATCGGGAGGTGTTCGAGCTGGGTGCGGGCGAGGCCGGCCTGGATCTCCAGGTAGCCGGTGCCCGGTCCGGCGAGCCACTCCTGCCAGTGCCGGCCGCCGGGGCCCTGGCCCCAGAGGAAGAGTTTGCGGCCGCGCAGCCGTTCGGTGGAGGTCTGGACCAGGCCGCGGCCGTCCGCGTCGAGGGCGGCGATCCAGCGGCGCCGGCCGGGAGGGAGGTCGAAGAAGTAGTCGGCGGCGTCCCGGGAACGGGTGGTGCGGCTGAGGTCGGTGCCGTGCGGGGCGGGGAGGTCGACCCGGCGGACCTTGCGGTCGTAGCTGAACTGCCAGGCGGCGTCGGCGGGGGCGAGGACGCGGACGTCGGGGGCTTCGGGGACGGCGATGTTGGACCACCAGTACACCGGGACGGTGTGCGGGTGCGGGTTGGTGATCCGGACGTGGACCAGCAGGACCGGGGAGTCGTCCGGGAGGCAGGCGTCGATCTGGAAGACGGTGCCGCGGATCCGCTCGTACTCCCACATCCGCAGCACCGGGGTGCCGTCGGGGCGGGTGAGGCGGGCGGTGTGCAGGGGTTCGCAGGTGGTGGGGGCGTGGCCGATGGTGCCGGTGTTCCATTCGACGCCGCCGGCCAGCCAGGCTCCGCGCAGGGCGAGGTTGGCGGGTTGGAACACCGGGTTGCGGAAGAGGAGTTCGCGGCCGGTGGGCTTGTGGACCAGCGACTGGAGCCGGCCGCCGGCGCCGAGCAGGAAGACCGCCCGCAGGGTGTCGTTCTCCAGGACGGCCACGGGGTGTTCGGCGGGGGCCCGTTCGCGGGTGTAGCCGTCCTGGACCAGGTAGGGCAGGACGGAGGGCACCCGGCCGTAGCCGATGTTGTGGCGCATCTCCTCGTCGGCCTCGCCGGTGTCCTCGACCTGGTGGAGGTCGGCGCCGGTGAACAGCGGGGGGAGGGGGTTGACGGGGCCGACCGGTGCGGTCGGCAGCGTCAGGGTGGCAAGCCGCAGCTCACTCATCTGTGGGTCTGCCTTCTGGGGATCGGGGTGGCGGGCCGCTGCCCGGTGGGGGTCCGCGGCCCGGCGCGGGCGGGCTACTTGACGCTGCCGGAGGTGAGTCCGGCCTTCCAGTAGCGCTGCAGCAGGAGGAACATCAGCACGATCGGGACGACCGAGAGCAGGGCGCCGGTGATGATCAGGTTGTAGGGGACGGTCTGGCCGCGCTGCTCCTTCCAGGCGACCAGGCCGACGGTGACCGGCTGCAGGCGGTTGTCGGCGAGCATCAGCGAGGGCAGCAGGTAGTTGGTCCAGATCGTCACGAACTGGAACAGGCCGACGGTGACCAGCGAGGGCTGCAGGATCCGCAGGGCGACGGAGCGGAAGATCCTGAACTCGCCCGCGCCGTCGATCCGTCCGGCCTCCAGCAGTTCGTCGGGGACCGCGGCGGCGGCGTAGATCCGCGACAGGTACACCCCGAACGGGCTGACCACGCTGGGGATGAACACCGCCCAGAAGGTGTTGACCACGTGGGTGGCGGAGAACATCAGGTACAGCGGCAGGGCGAACAGCGGGGCGGGCAGCAGGACGGCGCCCAGCACGGTGTTGAAGACCGCCTCGCGGCCGCGGAAGGCGTACTTGGCCAGCGCGTAGCCGGCCATCGCGGACAGCAGGGTGGCGACGAGGGCGCCGCCGACGGCGTAGAGCAGGCTGTTGAGCAGCCAGCGGCCGTAGATGCCGTCCTGGACGCCGAGCAGGTCGGAGACGTTGCGGACGAGTTCGATCCGGCCGGCGAACCAGAAGCCGTTTCCGGTGAACAGGTCGCTGCTGCCCTTGGTGGCCGAGACCACCAGCCACCAGACCGGGAGCAGCGAGTAGAGCGCCGCGAGCACCAGGACGGCGAGCACGCCGATCCGGCCGGCGGGGTTCGCGGCCCGGCGCGGGCCCTTCGTGGCGTCCTTCACTGGGCTGCTCCGCGCTTGTTGACGAACCGCATGAATCCGAACGAGAGGACGAAGATCACCAGCGCGAGGAGCACCGAACGCGCGGCGGCCGCCTGGTAGTTGTTGGCCGCCACCTCGTTCTGCGCGGCCATGATCGGGGTCCAGTCGCCGGACAGGTTCGGGGCGACGGCCCGCATGATGACGGGCTCGTTGTAGAGCTGCGCCATGCCGATGATGGAGAACACCGTGCTCATCACCAGGGCGGGCCGCACCATCGGGATCTTGATGTGCCAGGCGAGCCGCCAGCCGGTGCAGCCGTCGAGTTCGGCGGCCTCGGCGTACTCGCCGGGGATCGCCTTCAGCGCCGAGTGGATGACGATCATGTTGTAGCCGGTCCAGCCCCAGGTGAGCATGTTGCCCACCGCCCAGGGCAGCGCGCCGTCGGAGGTGAAGTCGACGTGCAGGCCGATCCCGGCCAGCGCCCGGGCGATCGGGCTGACGTCCGGCTGGTAGAGGAAGGACCACATCAGGCCGCCGATCACGCCGGGGACGGCGTACGGCAGGAAGAAGGCGAGCCGGAAGAAGCGCTTGCCCGGGGTGCGGCGGCCGTCGAGGAGCAGGGCCAGCACCAGGGCCAGGCCGAGCATCAGCGGCACCTGGACGGCGCCGATCAGCAGCACCCGGAGCACCGCGGAGGTGAAGGCGCGGTCGGCCAGCGCCTCGGTGTAGTTGGAGAGCCCGGTGAAGACGGTGGTGGGGGGTGTCAGCCCGAGGCCGGAGCGGTGCAGTTTGAACAGGCTCTGGTGGAGGGCGTAGCAGATCGGCGCGACGAAGGTGAGCAGGAACAGCGCGCCGAACGGGAGGAGGAAGCCCAGCGGTGCCCAGCGGCGCGGGCCGGTGGTGCGCGGCCGGGCGGCCTTCGGCGGCGGGGTGGGCCCGGTGCGCTCGTGCGGGCGCACCGGGGCGGGGGTGGTGGAGGTGGTGGGGGTGGTG
>NZ_JOGH01000246.1:0-3208 GCF_000721345.1 Kitasatospora sp. NRRL B-11411
CCCCGATGTTGTCCGCGGACAACATTCCCCCCTCGCCCGCCGTGTTGTCCGCGGACAACACCCGCCCCGCCGCACCCGTGTTGTCCGCGGACAACACGGAGGCCGCCCCGACCGCGCACCCCGGCCCCACCCCCCGGATCCTCGTCCTGTCCGCCCGGGACGGAGCCGCCCTGGCCGCCATCCGCTCCGCCCTCGCGGACCACCTGGAACGGACCCCGGGCCTGCGCCTCGCGGACGTGGCCACCACCCTCCAGCAGGGCCGCGAAGCCCTCGACCACCGGTACGCCGTGGTCGCCACCGACCTCGACCGGGCCGCCCGCGCCCTGCGCACCCCGCTGCCCGGCACCCCCGGCGTCGAAGGCCGGACGGACCCCAAGGCCCCGGCCCGGGTGATCTGGTCCTTCGGCGGGACCACCGCCGACACCACCACCGCCCGTGCCCTCGCCGGCTCGCCCTCCGCCCGCCGGCTGACCCGGGAAGCGGGCCTGCCCGGCACCCCCGGCCGGACCGGCCCGGTGGAACTGTTCGCCGCCCAGCTCGGCCTGGCCGAGGAACTCACCGACCGGGGCCTGACCCCGGCAGCGGTGACCGGCGCGGGCGCCGGACTGGTCACGGCCCTGGTCGTCGCCGGCGCCCTCGACTTCCCCGCCGGCCTGCGCCTGGCAGAGGCCCTGGCCGCCCCGGACGCGACCCCCGCCGGCCTCACCGCCCTGCTGCGGGAGCTCTCCCCCGGCCCGGCCCGCACCCCGCTGGCCGCCCCGGTCGACGACCCGGCCGCACTGGCCGCGGCCCTGCTGTCGGCCGACGGTCGCCCCCGCGTCCCGGCCACCGCCCCCGGCACCCGCACCGTCGTCGTCGACACCGGCGTCGGCGCCCGGCCCGGAATGTTGTCCGCGGACAACATCGTGGTCCCCCTGACCGCAGACACCACCGACGACGACACCACCGACGACGACGGCAACGACGCCGACGCCGCACCACGGACCCGGCTCCTGACGGCCGTGGCCCGGCTGTGGTGCCACGGCGTCCCCGTGGCACTGACCGAAGGCACCCCCGGACGCCGCCTACGGCTGCCGGTGTACCGGTTCGAACGGGCCGGATGAAGGACGGAGCGAAGAGGATGGCGAGCGCGATGGACACGCGTACGGTTGTCGCGGTCATGAGCCTGGGCGGCGCCTTCGACCTGATGGTGGACCTGGTCGAAGCCGCCGGCACCGACTACCGGCTGCTGATCGTGAACGGCGGCGAGCAGCGCTGGGAGCCGCACGAGGTCGCGGCCCTCGACGGGCTGGTCGAGTACTTCGACGCGGCCGGCCTGGACGCCGCCGCGACCCACGCGGGCCTGGCCGCCCGCGGGGTCGCCGGCGTGGTGGCCTTCCGCGACGAACTGCTGGTCCGCACCGCCGGGATCGCCGAGGGCCTGGGCCTGCCGTACCACAGCCCCGAGACCGCCCGGCGGCTGACCGACAAGTACCTGCAACGCCAGGCCCTGGCCTGCGCCGGGCTCCCCCAGCCGCGCTTCGCCGCCTTCACCGACCCCGCCGACGCCCCCGCGGCGGCCCGGGCGGTGGGCTTCCCCGCCGTGCTCAAACCGCTCGCCGGCAGCGGCAGCCGCAACGTGTTCACCGTCGCCGACCCGGCCGGACTCGACACCGCGCTGGAGACCGCGCACGGAGCGGAGAGCGGCTGGCTGCTCGAGGAGCGCATGCAGGGCACCCGGCACCCGGGCGCCGACTGGCTGGCCGACTACGTGTCGGTGGAGACCCTCGCCCTGGGCGACGGCCAGTACTGGCACCTGGGGGTGACCGACCGGCTGCCGATGTACCCGCCCCTGCTGGAGGGCGGCGCCTGTACCCCCTCCCTGCTGCCCGAACCCGTCCGCGCCCAGGTCTGCGAGGTGACCCGGCACGCCCTGGCCGCCCTCGGCGTGCAGACCGGCGTCAGCCACACCGAGATCAAACTGACCCCCGACGGCCCCCGGATCATCGAGGTCAACGGCCGCATCGGCGGACTGCTCCCGCAACTCACCCGCACCGCGAACGGCCTGGACCTGGTCCGCCTCGCCCTCGACTCCGCCACCGGCCGCGCCGACCGCCACCCGGTCACCGACGGGGACATCTCCTTCGCCTTCTTCACCCAGATGCCGCCGGGCTCCCGCCGGGTCGCCGCCCTCGCGGACGCGGACACCGCCGGCACGATCGACGGAGTCTGGCGGGTCGACGTGCACCACACCGTCGGCGCCCCGGTGGACGCCCGGGCCGGACTGCTCGGCCGGGTGCAGACCGTCTTCGCCACCGCCCCCGACGCCGACGGACTGCTCACCTCCTACCGGCGCCTGCGCGCCTGGGCGGACAGCGGCAACGTCTTCGAGAACGACCTGGCGGCCGCGGCGGCCCACCGTGGCTGACCTCGTCCCCCTGGTCTGCTTCGCCCCGGCCGGCGCGGGGGCGAGCTTCTTCGCCCCCTGGGGCGCCGCCGCCGAACGGGCCGGCTTCGCCCTCACCGCGATCGACCTGCCCGGCCGCGAACGCCGCTTCGCCGAACCCCCCGTCCACAGCGTGCCCGCGGCCGCCGAGCACCTGTACCCCGAGGTCTCCGCGCTCCTGGCCGGCCCCGGCGGGGGCGTCCTGCTCGGCCACTGCCTGGGCGCCTGGGTGGCCTACCACCTGGCCCGGCTGCTCACCCGGGCCCCGCAGCCCCCGCGCCTGCTGCTGTGCGCCAGCGGCTCGGCCGCGCCCGGCACCGTACTGGGCTGCCGCGCGACCGGCCTGCCCGACGACGCGTTCCTGCGGACCGTCGAGCACAACACCGGCTTCGTCCACCCGGCCTTCCAGGACGAGGAACTGCGCGAACTGCTGCTGCCCGCCCTGCGCGCGGACGTCGAGGCCGCCGAGTCCTACCGCCCCGACTGGCCGGGCCGCACCCCGTTCCCGGTACTGGCCTGGCGCGCCCGCGCCGACCGCCTGGTGCCCGCGTCCGAGGCCGCCGCCTGGCAGCGGACCGCAGGCAGCTTCGCCGGACTGACCGAGTACCCGGGCGACCACATGTCCCTGCCCGAGCACGGCCCCGCCCTGCTGCCCGCCCTCGCCCGCACCTGGCACTCCCTCTCCCCCGTCCCCGCCACCGCCGCCTCCGTGGAGCACCCGTGCTGACCTCCTCGCCCCGCCCCTCGGGCTGGGAACCCGCCGGCCCCCGCGGAGAACCCGCC
>NZ_JOGH01000247.1:0-3156 GCF_000721345.1 Kitasatospora sp. NRRL B-11411
CGCCCCACCGCCACCGCCCCCGCCCACCGCCGGCCGGGACGGACCCGTGGCCCGGCCGCCCTTGACCCACGACGGAGCCCCACCGCCCCCCGTCGGCCCGGAAGTTCACTCCCCGTCGGCCCGCACCGCCCGGCCGCGCCCGGGCAGGGCCGTCGGATGTCCCGTCCCGCTGCCCCCTAAGGTGGGCGCAGACCGCGCCGCCCGCCCGGAGGATCCCGTGCTCCAGCTCCGCCTGATCGTTCCCCCCGACCTGCGCGAACAGGTCCTGAAACGGCTCGACACCCGGGTCGGGGTCGCCCACCTCGCGGTGCTGCCCGACGGTGCGGTGCGCCCGGCCGGCGACCTGGTGCTGTGCGACGTGGCCCGCGAGGCCGCGGACGAACTGCTCGGCGAGCTGCGCGGGTTGGGGCTGGCCGAACGCGGGGCGATCAGCCTGGACGAGGTCGGGCTGACCCTCTCCCGGGCGGCCGACGAGGCGGAGCGGGCGGCGCCGGGCGAGGGGGTCGACGCCCTGGTGTGGGAGGAGGTGTCGGAGGTCGTCCAGGAGGAGTCGACGCTCAGCGGGGTCTTCCTGGCGCTCCTGACGGTCGCCACCATGCTGGCCGCCTGCGGCGCGGTGCTGGACAGCGCGATCCTGATCGTCGGCGCGATGGCCGTGGGCCCCGAGTTCGGGCCGCTCGCCGGGCTCTGCGTCGCCGTCGTGCGGCGCCGGGCCCGCCCGGCGGTGCGCTCCCTGCTGGCGCTGGCGGTCGGTTTCACCGTGGCGATGGCGCTCACCGTGGGCTTCTCCCTGCTGATGGACGCGCTGGGCCTGTTCAGCGACGCCAGGTTCGCGGCCGCGCGCCCGAACACCTCGTTCATCTGGCAGCCGGACGCGATGTCCTTCGTGGTGGCCTTCCTGGCGGGTGTCGCGGGCCTGCTCTCGCTCACCTCCGCCAAGGCGTCCGCCCTGGTCGGCGTGGCGATCTCGGTCACCACCGTCCCGGCCGCGGCCAACGCGGCCGTCGCCGTGGCCTACGGCGAGTACGCCCAGGGCTGGGGCTCGGCCGTCCAGCTCGCCCTGAACCTGCTGGGCATCGTCCTGGCCGGCGTCCTGACCCTGCTGGTCCAGCACGGCGCCTGGCACCTGGTCCGCCGCCGCCGCACCCGCTGAACCCGGACGGCCCGCGGGCACCCCGGCCGCTGCGGGCGTCGACGCCCTCCCCTCCGCGGCGTCGACGCCCCTGGACCGCTCATCCCCCCGGTGCGGCTCCCCCTGGCAGTGCGCCGCGGACGGGCCCACCGACGCCGCCGGCGCGGCCCCGGCCGACCCGTCCGCTCCCCCGGTCGCACTGCGGCACCTCCCCCCGAGGTGCCGGGATGATCGTGGCAGGCGGCGGGGGGCCGGCACATTGCCAGGATCCGGCAGTCTTGGCGCCCCTTCGGCGCCGGAAACCCGCAAGGGAGTCGGCCACGGAAATGCGGTCTCCCGTGGCTGGGCGCGACGCCGGTCCTTCCCGCGTGCTCATCCGCCAGCCCGCCTGCTTCGGGCTGTCCGGCCCCACCGTGTCGGCCGACGACCCGCCCCCGGGCCGGCGGGTGCGTTGCCCGTCCGGCTCCCGCGGCGCGCCCCCTCACAGCTCGCGCTGCGGCCATCCGAGCAGGCGGGCGCCCATCGCGGCGGTCTCCAGGGTGTAGCGGTGCAGGGCGTCCGAGGGGTCGTAGCCGGTCAGGGACTTGATCCGGTCCATCCGGTAGCCCAGTGTGCGGACGCTCACGCCCAGCCGCCGGGCGGCCTCCGCGTTCACGTAGCCCGCCTCGGCCTGCGCGGCGAGGGTGGCCAGCAGCGGGGCGGCGCCGCCGCGCGCGCCGCCGAGCGGCCCCAGCACGCTGCGCACCAGCTCCGCCATCGCGGCCCGGTCGCGCATCAGCACCGGGAACACCAGCAGTTCCTCGGCCCGGAGCCGTTCGGCGGGCAGGTCGAGGCGCTGCGCGAAGTCCAGCGCGCCCAGCGCCTCGTCGTAGCTGCGCACCACCCCGCCCGGCCCGGAGTGACGCCGCCCGGTCGCAACCCGGGCCGCCGCCCGGTACCCGGGGCCGGGGCGGAGCGCGAGGGCGGCGAACGCCTCCAGCACCGCGTGCCCGCCGTCGGGGGCGACGCACACCAGCCGGCCGTCCTTGGTCGCCAGCAGGACGTCCCGTTCGCCGAAGCGGCCGACGAGTTCGCGCTCCACCCGGCGCGCCACCGGGTGCTCCCCGTCGTACGGTTCCGTGCCGACCGCGACCGCCACCGCGTGCGCGCGGGCCAGCCGCAGCCCGAACCGCCCGGCCCGCTCGGCCAGCGCCCCCGGGTCGCTGCGCCCGTACAGCAGGTCGTCGATGAACTCCCGCCGCGCCGCCTCCTCCTGGCGGATCGCCAGCCGCTGCGCCCGCTCGTGGCCCTCGCCCAGCGCGGCGACCGCGGCCTCCGCGGCGGCGAGCAGCGCCTCGCCGGTGCGGCGGAGCCCGCCCAGCGAGCCGGCCCCGGCGACGCCGGGCAGCGCCGGCCAGGCCCGGCGGCCGGCGCCGAGGCAGTGCGCGACCAGTTCGCGCAGCCCGTGCCCGGCCTCGGCGGCGCGCTCGCCGAGCGCGCGCAGCGACTCCAGTTCCTGGCGGTCCAGGTTCCGGCCGGTCCGGGAGACCTCGGCGAGCAGTTCCGGGTAGCGGGCGCCCAGGTCGGACAGGGCCGTCGGTTGTTCCATCTCACTGCTCCGCTGCCGCACGACCGGTACCCGGGCGCCCGCCCGGTCGGCGGACGGCGGACAGATCCTAACGACCCCTTGACGGCCCGCCGTCACCGACCACCCGGCCCGGAGGCCCGGCTAGCCCTTCGTCCGGCGGCGGGCCAGCAGGCCGCCGAGGGCGGCTCCGACCAGCAGGGTGACCAGCAGGACCAGCCAGAGCGGGAGGGTGACGGTGGGGATCCACAGCCGGATGCTCACCGAGGCGGTGTTCACCGCGATGAACCAGACCGCCAGGATGCCGAGCACCAGGAAGGCGATCGTCCGGAAGCGTACGTCGCGGCCGCCGACGGTCACCGAGGCCGGTCGGTCCGCACTGCGCGTCTTGTCAGCCATACGGCCCATTATCCGGGGGACGCCGCGTTTCGGCCCGCCGACGGCCGACCGGCCCCCGCCC
>NZ_JOGH01000248.1:0-3092 GCF_000721345.1 Kitasatospora sp. NRRL B-11411
CGCCCGCACCCCTCGTCGGGCGCGCGGGCGGGCCCCCGCACCGTCCACGAACAAGGAGAACCCCCCGTGAACACGCCCACCGCCCGCCCCGCCCAGCCCTGGTGGCGCACCGCCGCCATCTACCAGGTCTACGTGCGCAGCTTCGCCGACGGCAACGGCGACGGCGTCGGCGACCTCGCGGGCGTGCGCAGCCGCCTGCCGTACCTGCGCGACCTCGGCGTGGACGCCCTCTGGTTCAACCCCTGGTACCGGTCCCCGATGGCCGACGGCGGCTACGACGTCGCCGACTACCGCGACATCGACCCGCTGTTCGGCACCCTCGCCGAGGCCCGGGAACTGATCGCCGAGGCCCACGAGCACGGCCTGCGGGTCATCGTCGACCTGGTGCCCAACCACTGCTCCGACCAGCACCCGTGGTTCCGCGAGGCGCTCGCCGCCGCACCGGGCTCCGCCGAACGGGAACGCTTCTGGTTCGCTCCCGGGAAGGGGGAGAACGGCCAACTCCCGCCCAACGACTGGCAGTCGTACTTCGGCGGCCCCGCCTGGACCCGCACCACCGGCCCCGACGGCACCCCCGGCGACTGGTACCTGCACCTGTTCGCCCCCGAGCAGCCCGACCTCAACTGGGAACACCCCGAGGTGCGCACCGAGTTCGAGTCCGTCCTGCGGTTCTGGCTGGACCGCGGCGTGGACGGCTTCCGGATCGACGTCGCCCACGGCCTCGCCAAGAAGCCCGGCCTGCCCGACGTCGGCCCCGACCCCGACGTCACCGACCTCCCCTACCAGGACGTCGACGCCGTCCACGAGGTCTACCGCTCCTGGCGCAAGATCACCGACGGCTACCCGGGCGAGCGGGTCTTCGTCGGCGAGGTCTGGCTCCCCACCCCCGAACAGTTCGCCCGCTACCTGCGCCCGGACGAGCTGCACTCCGCTTTCAACTTCGAATTCCTGTGCTGCGCCTGGGAGTTCGACGCCGTCAAGGACGTGGTCGACGCCACCCTGGCCGCCCACGCCGAGGTCGGCGCCCCGCCCACCTGGGTGCTCTCCAACCACGACACCATCCGGCACGTCACCCGCTACGGCCGCGAGGACACCTCCTTCGACATGGGCGACAAGCGGCTCGGCGCCCCCACCGACCGCGAACTCGGCCTGCGCCGCGCCCGCGCCGCCGCCCTGCTCACCATGGCCCTGCCCGGCGGCGTCTACGTCTACCAGGGCGACGAACTCGCGCTCAGCGAGGTCGAGGACCTCCCGGACGAACTGATCCAGGACCCCACCTTCGTCCGCTCCGGCGGCGCCGACCGCGGCCGCGACGGCTGCCGCGTCCCGCTGCCCTGGACCGCCGACGGCGCCTCCCTCGGCTTCTCCCCGGACGGAGCCGCCGCCCCGTGGCTCCCGCAGCCCGCCGGCTGGGCCGGCCTGAGCGCCACCGTCCAGGACGCCGACCCGCACTCCGCACTCACCCTCTACCGCACCGCCCTGCGCCTGCGCCGCACCGAACTCGCCGCCCTGCCCGAGACCCTCACCTGGCTGCCCGCCGACCCGGGCGCCCTCGCCTTCACCCGCGACGGCTCCTTCGCCTGCCTCGTCAACTTCACCGACCGGCCCCTGCCCCTCCCGGCAGACAGCACCCTCCTGCTCACCAGCACCCCGCTCGACGACACCCTCCTCCCCCCGGACACCTGCGCCTGGCTCCGCCTGCCGTCCCCCGACAACTGACGTCCCCCGACAACTGACGTCCCCCGCCTCCACCTGCCCGGCCGCCCGCCACGACCGTCGACCTCGTCGGGGCGGGCGGTGGTGGTGGTCAGGGGCGCGGGGTGAGGGCCATGGCGGTGGGGCCGGCGGCGGGGGTGTTGGTGCAGCGGTGGTCGGCGGCGGGTTGTTCCAGTTGGAGGGTCAGGCAGCGGCCGAGGGCCTGTTGGCCGAAGCGGTTGGGGTGGAGGGACTCCTGGAGCTGGCCCTGGCCGGCGCCGCTGGTCACGAAGCGGACCCATTCGGCGCTCTCGCCGGTGGGCGGGTGCTCGGGGTCGGCCTGACGGGTGCCGGTGGCGCAGACTTCGCGGCCCTCGAAGGCGCGGGAGAGGTCGAGGAACTCCGCGCCGGCCTCGTGGGCGGCCTCGGCGAGGGCGGTGCTGATCTCGGGGACGAGCTCGTCGTGGGCCCAGGTGAGGTCCTGGTCGAAGAACGGGCAGCCGCCGGAGGTGAGGCGGTCGTACTTCTCCCCGGGGTAGCGGATTCGGGCGGCGTCGGGCAGCGGCGAGGGGTAGGACTGCAGGACCAGCCGGTAGGAGCCGGCCGGGTGGCCGGCGCGCTCCAGGGCGGTCCGGACGTCGGCGAGGGTGTCGACGGCGGCCTGCCGCATCGAGGGCAGCCGGTCCTTGGCCTGGACGGCGGCATCGGGGGCGCAGGGGGCGCCGCCGAAGGGCTTGAGGAAGCCGGTCGTGCAGTCGGTGATGATGTCGGAGAAGCCGAGGTCGTTGCCGCCGATCGACACCACCACGGCGCGGACGGGCTGTCCGGTGGCGGCGTCCTGGAGCCGGCCGGCCTGCGAGGGTTCGCCCTTGAACGGGGAGCCGCCGTGCTCGGGCAGCTGCACGGCCGTCGAAGTCGCCCCGGAACAGGCGAGGTTGAGGCGCCGGGCGTCCAGGGTGAGGGACTGCACCTCGGCGACGTCGGAGCGGTTGCAGCCGTCGTCGTAGGAGTCCCCGTACACGCGGTGCGGGTCGCTCTCCTCGGTCTGCGGGTCGTAGGCCCGGTCGGTGCCGGACCAGCCGTCGGCGGACTCGTTGCTGTTGCCGGACCAGCGGCCGGCCTCGCCCGAGATGAAGCTGTCGCCGACCGACACCACCCACGGCGCGTCGGCCGCGGGCGCCTCGACGGCGGAGGCGTGGGCGGGGGCCAGGCCCGTCGCGGTGGCCACGCACACGGTGGCGGCCAGGGCGGCGAGCGTCCGACGGTACCGGGAAGGGGAGGAAGGCGAGGAGGTTGAGGAAGTCATGCTGACGGTGTCGGCATGTGGCGGGGGAGGGGATACGGGCGGCGGGTGATTCGTATCCGAATGGGTCAACGGGGTTGGGGCGGAAGGGGGG
>NZ_JOGH01000249.1:0-3025 GCF_000721345.1 Kitasatospora sp. NRRL B-11411
GTGGCTGCGCCGCCGTCCTGTCCCTGGTGCTGCGCCTGCTCGGCCGCCGCGGTCCCGGGTCCGCCGTCCGGGCCGCGTGCCCGCCGGTCGTTTCGGCCTGGCCGTTGCCGTCCCAGGTTGCCGCCGTCGAGGGGACGTTGGATGTCGTGGGAACTGTCGTGAAGCTGCAGGTCAGATGGTGGATAGTCTGATGGCGGAGTACAGGCGGAAGGGCCCTGAGGGGGGTTCGTCGGCGGTTGTGGTGGTGCCGGGGCGGGTGGTGGGCTAGGGCCTCGCAGCATCCTGTCTGCGATCACCTGGAGGCCCTACCGTGAGCACCTCGCACCCGCCCCGTACTCGGCAGCCGGCCCGGCGGCAGGGGGGCCGCCCCCGTCGGCCGGTCCACCAGGCCGATACCGCCCGGGGGCCGGCTGGCCGCCACCCTCGACGCGCTCCTGGGCGAACTGACGGACGAGGCGGTCGAGGAGAAGACCGGGGCCATCGGCGCGCCCCTGAGGGCGGAGACGATCCGCAACGCCCGCACCGGCACACGGGTGCCCCACCCGGCGACCATCGCGATCCTGGCCAGGGCCACCCACGCCGATCCCGAGCCGCTGCTGCTCCTGCGGCGCGAGGCACTGCTGGCACCGTATGTGCCAGCGGACCAGCCAGGCCTGACGCGGGAGGCGATGGCGCAGCGGCTCGGGCGCTCCTGTGAGGGCCTGCGGGTACGGAGCCGCAGGCCGACCCCGCACCGGGTGCTGGCACGCCGGACGGGGCTGAGCGAGGCGGTGGTGGCCGCCCGGATGCAGGGCCGGTGGCTGCGTACCCGCTATGCCGCCGTGATGGAGGCCGAGCTCGTCGCACTGCTGCGGGCTCTTGGCGTCCCGGCGGTGCTGCACTACCTGTGGGTGGTGCCCGCACGTAGGGCGTGGGATCGCGCTATGCGGCTGAGGCTGGACAGTGCGTGCCCCGGCCGGTACCGACGCCGATAGCCCGTTGGCTGTGTCTGCCTTGCTGCGCCTCTGCTCGGCGGCCGCTGTCCGGCCGCCGTCCGGACGTCGTGCCCCGCGGCTGGGCCCCGGCCTCCGTCCTGGTCGCCGTTCTGGTCGGCCGCCGGGTCGTCCCGCTGCGCCCGGTGGGCCGCCGTCCCGGGCCCGCCGTCCCGGGCCCCGCCCCGTCCGGGTCGCTGTCCAGGCCGTGTCCGCCGCTGTGCCCGTCGCTGGGCGGCTGGGTGGCCGTCAGGCCGCTTGGTGGCCGCCGGTGGAGGACGTTGGGGAGGCTGTGCTGGTGTTGTCGCGAAAGTTCGGGTGAGGGCTGGGTTCTGGGAGGTATGGCTGGTGGATGTGTGGGGGATGGCTGCATGGTCGTCGTGGGTGGGGTTGGAAGAGGCGCGGTTTGTGGTGCCGCGTCTGCCTGGGGTGTACATGGTGCGGTCGGGGCTGGACGACCAAGTGGTGTACGTAGGCTGCGCCGAGGAGTGGGCAGGGAACGGCTCGCGGCCGGCTCAGGGCATGCGGGGGCGGATCGCGAAGTACACCAGCGGGTTGGCGTCCGGACTGGGTGAAGCGGCGTTTGACCGGGCTCTGGCTGATCCGTGCTGGCTGCGTGAGCGGCTGGCCGAAGTTGAGGCCGGCCAGCCGATGAGAGCCGCGCACTGGGCCAAGGCCGCGATCGGACGTGTTGAGCTGGAGCTGTGCTGGGCGGTGACGAGCACCGGCAGGGAGGCGGTTGAGCTGGAGGAACGGGTGATTGCAGTACTGAGCCCGTCTCTCTGGAATCGGCGAGTCCCACGCCCCTAGCGGGGGTGCAACGCGGTGTTGCGGTGGGGTGCAACGTGGGGCTGCATTGCCGGTCTGACCTGGTGTCATGTGGGCGGGACGGGGGCGGGTGGGTGTGTTGCACGGGGTGGCGCCGGTCTGCCGGCCTCGGTGGCCCGCCCGCGTCGGCTGGTGCCGTGCTCCGTTGCCGGGCCCTGGCCGTCGTCCTGGCCGCCGCCCGCCCTGCCCGTCGTGGTTCGGTGGTGTTGCTGCGGGAATTGATGGGTTGACGCTGGGCGGGATTTCTTGGGTGGTCTGGGAGGGTGGACGCCGTGTCGGGGTGGAGGGCCGTAGGCCCCTTTCTGGCGCGCCGGAATTCGATTCCTCGCCGCTGCGTCTCGAAAGGGTTTCGGATTGCCGCATGAAAAGGAGTGGGATGGAATTCGTATTTCCCACCTGGAGTTCGTCTGGATAGAGCCGGGGCGGGCGGTTGCCGCGAGGTTGACTGTTCGCGTTCGCACCCGTTCGCGCACCGGTAGGATAGAGCTGTAAGACGTTCCGGGAAGTGTCGCGGGAAACTCGCCGGACGTCCCTGTGTAAGCGGTCCGGGATTCTCGGTTGAGGACCCGTCAGGGGCCGCCGTCCGGGTCGTTCGTGAGGGCCCGCCACCGGGGCCGGGGAGGCCCGGTCCGGACCGGAGGCCCATCCGCGCCTCCCGGGGGCCGCAGGCCCCGCTCCGAGGGCGGCGGATGGGCCGTCAGCCCAGCAACCGCAAGGCAGGACCGGCCACCGGCCGGGACCGGGACAGGGCTCCCGGGGGTGGGGATGTGGCTCCTACCCGAAGTCCGCGACACATCGTCAACGCCGAGGGCCGCAGGCCCCGGCCGGCACCCCCGCCCGATCGGAGGGATAGCCCGCTATCCGAATTTCGCGTCACATCGTCAACGTCCACCCCCGGGCGCAGCCCGGGAAGCCCTGTCAGCCGACCAGCCCGTAGGGCCGTGAAAACACCGGCCGAACAGGGCGGGAAATCCGATCTGTTGACGGGCCGCAGGCCCGTGGAAATCCTCCGATAATTGGCGTAGCGCAGCGATGCCCAAGCCCCGCCAAAATGGTGCACACTAAGCTAGCGAATTCGCCGCAGGCGAATTCCACCAAGCCCGTACCGCCCGCCGAGGCGCAGCCGAGGCCACACCACGCATAGTGACGCCGTAGGCGGCACCCCCGCACCTGGCGGCGCGTCAGCGCCGTTGCTCCCGCGCCAGCGGGAGCTTAAGCCGCAGGCT
>NZ_JOGH01000250.1:0-2926 GCF_000721345.1 Kitasatospora sp. NRRL B-11411
GGCGGCACCGCCGCTGGCCTTGCCATGAACGATCAGACTCCTCTGCGCAGCAGGGCCCGAAAGAAACGAGCCCTGCCACATAGCCTGACGCGCGACAGGTTAGGTAGGGCCTGGCGTAGGCCCATTCCTCGAGCAGGGTGCGGTTGAAGCGTTCGACCTTGCCGTTGGTTTGTGGCCTGTAGGCGCGAGTGCGCTTGTGGGTCACGCCGGCGGCAGTCAGCGCGTCGCGCCATAGGCGGGAGCGGTAGCAGGAGCCGTTGTCGGTCATCACCCGTTGGACGGTGATCCCGGCCCGGGCGAAGAACTCTTGTGCGCGGGTCCAGAAGGCGGTGGCGGTCTCCTTGCGTTCGTCGGTCAGGATCTCGCTGTAGGCCAGCGGGAGTGGTCGTCGACGGCGTTGTGTAGGTAGCTGTAGCCCACGCCCGACCGGGAGGGGCTGCCCTTGCGGCCGCGGACCCGGTGGCCGCCGCCGTCGGGGATGTTGCCGAGCTTCTTGATGTCAACGTGAACCAACTCGCCTGGCGCGCAACGCTCGTAGCGGCGTATCGGCCGGCCGGTGGCGCGGTCCAGGTGCGAGAGGCGGGCGAGTTTGTAGCGGGTGAGGACTCGGTGCACGGTGGCGGGGTTGAGCTTCAGCAGGTAGGCGATGCGGGCCGGGCCCCAGCGGCGCAGGACGCGGACCTTGATGATCCGCCGCTCGGTGCGGGTGGGGGTCCGGTGCGGGCAGTAGCGTGGCCGGGAGGGCCGGTCGGTCATGCCGGCCTCTCCCAGCACGCGGTAGCGGTCCGCCCAGCGTTTGGCCGTGGTCGGCGAGACCTGGAAGCGCTCTGCGGCCCGCCTCAGCGGCCAGCCGTCCTCGACCACGCAGCGGGCCAGACGCAGCCGTCCGGTCTCGGTCAGCGGTGCGTTACGGTGTGGCATGAGGGCCTTTCTGGGAGCCGGTGCAGATGTCGCAATCCACACCGAGCCAGAAGGCCCTCACTCATTTCAAGATCGCACTGCCGTGAACCCCGTCACCAACCTCCGTGGTCAGTACATCTAGTTCGCGCAGGAGTTCGGTGTCCTTGTCGCGGAGGTTCTCGGGGCGGGTGAGCAGGAGTCGGGCGAAGTGCTTCGGGGTGGTGACGGGCCTGTCGCCCTCGGCGCGGCCCTGGTTGAGGTAGCGGACCAGCAGGTTCGCGCTGCCGGTGTAGCCGAGTCCTTGATTTCGCGCAGGAGGTGGGTGACCGGCACTGCGGGGTCCTCGGCCCGGCGTCGGCGCAGGTGGTCGCGGTAGGGGTCGACGAGCGTGGGCTGGTAGCGGGGCGCGCGGCGGTCGCCGGTGGGCTCGTTCATGCGGGAGTACCGCTTGACGGTGTTCAGGGCGACGTCGAGGCGGCGGGCGCATTCGAGCAGGCCGATGCCCTGGCCGAGCAGGTCGTGGACCTTGTGCCACCGCTCGCGGGTGGTCTGCTCGCGCACGCCTCCGGGTCGGACGGGGTTCACGTCGGTGGCCCAGCAGGCGGCGTGCGAGCGGACCTCGGCCAGGACCCTGTCGCACAGGTTCGACCACAGGTGCCACCTGTCGATCACCTGCACCGCGTCGGGCAGGGCCCGGCGGATCGCCTCTCCGTAACAGCCGGATCCGTCCCGGCAGACCACCTCGACCCCAGGGTGCTCGCGCAGCCACACGGTCAGTGCCGAAGCGGTGCGGCCGGGCAGGACGTCGATCCACTCCCCGGTCTCGGCGTCGATGACCACGGTCGCGTAGCGGTGCCGGCGCTTGAGGGCGAAGTCGTCGACTCCGAGCACCCGCGGCACCCGCGGCGACGGCAGTGGCTGGCGCATGAGCAGGCGCAGAGCGGTCGAGTGAGAGATCGCGCAGGCCAGCGCGCGGGAGAGGCGGGCGCCCGCCCGGCCCGCTAACTCCTTTACCAACGCACCGAGCTGGTCGGAAAGTCGCCTGGTGCGGCGCTGGTAGCGCTCCACCACGCCGGGGACCTGCTCGCGGAACGTCTGCCGCGGGCAGCCGAGCACCGGGCACACCAGCCGCCGCAGGCGCACCGACACCACCACCCGCCGCCCGTCGACCGGAACGTCCGCGACCCTTCGTCCGTGGAAGCCGTGCACCCGCCCCGTCGGCTCACCGCACACCGGGCACGGCACCGGATCGTCCCGGGTTCGAGCCGACACCCGGATCACCTCGCCCTCGTCCGCCACACCCTCGACGACCAGGGCCGACAGACCCGAAAACACCACGCCCACAAGCTCGTTGACATCACGCACACCGTGCCAACGACGGCCGTCACACTTGGTCACCACCGATTACGGGACAGAGCAGGTCACCGTACAGACCCCAGCCTCGGGCCCTGTGCCTTGACAGGTCACCTGTCGTCGTTGAGGTCGTGCCGTCGTGCCGGCCTCCTCGCGCGGGTGACTCCGTACACCGTCGAGGAGAAATGTTATGTGGTCCGTTCTCGGGGATATCGCTTCCGCGTCCCCGTGGCTCGTGCTGTTCCTGCTGTTCATCCTGGCGGCGGCCTTGGTCGTCTCCATGGCCCTGTGCCTGCGCGGCACCCAGGGGGTGGAACGGCCAGCGATCATCCGCGCGCTCGCCGAGCTGGTCCGTGCCCTGCGAGATGGGACCCGCCGCTGACGCGGCTCAGTGCAGGCCCGCTCCGAGCCAGCCGGGGTGGGCCTGCGTCTGCCAGTCGATCCAGCGAGCCGAGCGAGCGCAGCAGCGCAGCGCATGGTCCATGTGCTCAGATCTCCAGTATGGGAGTGCCGGTCCAGCGGGCAAGGGCGCTGGACGCGGCCAACTGCTTAAGGGTCTCGCGCTCGGGCAGGTCTGTCGCGCGTCAGGCTATGTGGCAGGGCTCGTTTCTTTCGGGCCCTGCTGCGCAGAGGAGTCTGATCGTTCATGGCAAGGCCAGCGGCGGTGCCGCCG
>NZ_JOGH01000251.1:0-2655 GCF_000721345.1 Kitasatospora sp. NRRL B-11411
TCCCAAGTAGCACGGGGCCCGAGAAATCCCGTGTGAATCTGGCGGGACCACCCGCTAAGCCTAAATATTCCCTGGTGACCGATAGCGGATAGTACCGTGAGGGAATGGTGAAAAGTACCGCGGGAGCGGAGTGAAATAGTACCTGAAACCGTGTGCCTACAAGCCGTGGGGGCAGCCTTCGGGCTGTGACTGCGTGCCTTTTGAAGAATGAGCCTGCGAGTTTGCGGTGTGTAGCGAGGTTAACCCGTGTGGGGTAGCCGTAGCGAAAGCGAGTCCGAATAGGGCGTTCGAGTTGCATGCCCAAGACCCGAAGCGGAGTGATCTAGCCATGGGCAGGTTGAAGCGCGGGTAAGACCGTGTGGAGGACCGAACCCACCAGGGTTGAAAACCTGGGGGATGACCTGTGGTTAGGGGTGAAAGGCCAATCAAACTCCGTGATAGCTGGTTCTCCCCGAAATGCATTTAGGTGCAGCGTCGCGTGTTTCTTGCCGGAGGTAGAGCACTGGATAGGCGATGGGCCTTACCGGGTTACTGACCTTAGCCAAACTCCGAATGCCGGTAAGTGAGAGCGCGGCAGTGAGACTGTGGGGGATAAGCTCCATGGTCGAGAGGGAAACAGCCCAGAACACCGACTAAGGTCCCTAAGCGTGTGCTAAGTGGGAAAGGATGTGGAGTCGCAGAGACAACCAGGAGGTTGGCTTAGAAGCAGCCACCCTTGAAAGAGTGCGTAATAGCTCACTGGTCAAGTGATTCCGCGCCGACAATGTAGCGGGGCTCAAGCACACCACCGAAGTCGTGTCATTGCAGCAATACTCCCAACGGAGGCTGTGATGGGTAGGGGAGCGTCGTGTGCCGGGTGAAGCAGCCGAGGAATCGAGTTGTGGACGGTTCACGAGTGAGAATGCAGGCATGAGTAGCGATACAAGAGTGGGAAACTCTTGCGCCGATTGACCAAGGGTTCCTGGGTCAAGCTGATCTGCCCAGGGTAAGTCGGGACCTAAGGCGAGGCCGACAGGCGTAGTCGATGGACAACGGGTTGATATTCCCGTACCCGCTTTGAAGCGCCAACGTCGAACCTCTTGATGCTAAGCCCGTGAAGCCGGCCCGGAGTCTTCGGACAATGGGACGTGGTGGAGCCGGTGACCCAACGGGGTAGTAGGTGAGCGATGGGGTGACGCAGGAAGGTAGTCCAGCCCGGGCGGTGGTAGTCCCGGGGTAAGGGTGTAGGACGTTGCGTAGGCAAATCCGCGCAACACGAAGTCTGAGACCTGATGCCGAGCCGATTGTGGTGAAGTGGATGATCCTATGCTGTCGAGAAAAGCCTCTAGCGAGTTTCATGGCGGCCCGTACCCCAAACCGACTCAGGTGGTCAGGTAGAGAATACCGAGGCGTTCGGGTGAACTGTGGTTAAGGAACTCGGCAAAATGCCCCCGTAACTTCGGGAGAAGGGGGGCCATTGCTGGTGACGGGACTTGCTCCCTGAGCTGGTGGTGGCCGCAGAGACCAGCGAGAAGCGACTGTTTACTAAAAACACAGGTCCGTGCGAAGCCGTAAGGCGATGTATACGGACTGACGCCTGCCCGGTGCTGGAACGTTAAGGGGACCGGTTAGTCCGATTTCGGTCGGGCGAAGCTGAGAACTTAAGCGCCAGTAAACGGCGGTGGTAACTATAACCATCCTAAGGTAGCGAAATTCCTTGTCGGGTAAGTTCCGACCTGCACGAATGGCGTAACGACTTCTCGACTGTCTCAACCACAGGCCCGGTGAAATTGCATTACGAGTAAAGATGCTCGTTTCGCGCAGCAGGACGGAAAGACCCCGGGACCTTTACTATAGCTTGATATTGGTGTTCGGTTCGGCTTGTGTAGGATAGGTGGGAGACTGTGAAGCGGCAACGCCAGTTGTCGTGGAGTCGTCGTTGAAATACCACTCTGGTCGTGCTGGATGTCTAACCTGGGTCCGTGATCCGGATCAGGGACAGTGTCTGGTGGGTAGTTTAACTGGGGCGGTTGCCTCCTAAAGGGTAACGGAGGCGCCCAAAGGTTCCCTCAGCCTGGTTGGCAATCAGGTGTTGAGTGTAAGTGCACAAGGGAGCTTGACTGTGAGACTGACGGGTCGAGCAGGTACGAAAGTAGGGACTAGTGATCCGGCGGTGGCTTGTGGAAGCGCCGTCGCTCAACGGATAAAAGGTACCCCGGGGATAACAGGCTGATCTTCCCCAAGAGTCCATATCGACGGGATGGTTTGGCACCTCGATGTCGGCTCGTCGCATCCTGGGGCTGGAGTAGGTCCCAAGGGTTGGGCTGTTCGCCCATTAAAGCGGTACGCGAGCTGGGTTTAGAACGTCGTGAGACAGTTCGGTCCCTATCCGCTGTGCGCGTAGGAGTGTTGAGAAGGGCTGTCCCTAGTACGAGAGGACCGGGACGGACGAACCTCTGGTGTGCCAGTTGTCCTGCCAAGGGCATGGCTGGTTGGCTACGTTCGGGAGGGATAACCGCTGAAAGCATCTAAGCGGGAAGCCTGCTTCGAGATGAGCACTCCCACCTCCTTGAGAGGGTAAGGCTCCCAGTAGACGACTGGGTTGATAGGCCGGATATGGAAGCCCTGTGAGGGGTGGAGTTGACCGGTACTAATAGGCCGAGGGCTTGTCCTCAG
>NZ_JOGH01000252.1:0-2597 GCF_000721345.1 Kitasatospora sp. NRRL B-11411
GGGCTGGCCTGCGCGCTGGACCTGGTGGCGGCGGGGCGGCGGGTGCGGCTGCTGGAGGCGTCGGAGGCGGTGGGCGGGCGGATGCGCACCGACCTGCGCGACGGGTTCCGGCTGGACCGCGGGTTCCAGGTGTTCAACACGTCCTATCCGCAGGTGCGGCGCCGGCTGGACCTGCGGCCGCTGCGGCTGCGCCCGTTCACGCCCGGTTTCCTGCTGGCCGGTCCGGCGGGCCGCCGCCGGGTCGTCGATCCGCTGCGCCGGCCGGGCCTGGCGGGCGACCTGCTGGCCGGGCGGGTGGTGCCGCCCCGGGACGCGGCGGCGCTCGGCGCGCTGACCGTGCGCGACGCCCTGCTGCCCGCCGCGCTGCTGCGCCGCGGGCGCGACGTGCCGGCGGCGGTGGCGCTGCGCGGCGCGGGCGTCTCGCGGGCGACCGTCGACGGGGTGCTGCGCCCGTTCCTGTCCGGGGTCTTCCTGGAGGACGCTCTGGCCACCTCCAGCCGGGTCCTGCACCTGTACTGGCGCAGCCTGGTCCGGGGGACGCTCGCGCTCCCGGCGGCGGGCATCGGCGCGGTCCCGGCCGCGCTGGCCGGGCAACTTCCGCCGGGGGTACTGGAGTTGGGCGCCCGGGTGGCGCAGGTGCACCGGGACGGGGTGCTGCTGGCGGACGGGCGGGAGGTGGCGGCGCGCCGCGTGGTGGTGGCCGCCGAACCGGCCGCCGCCGCGGCCCTGCTGCCCGGGCTGCCGGTGCCGGAGACCCGGTCGGTGACGACGTTCTACCACGCGGCCGAGCGCAGCCCGCTGGCCGAACCGACCCTGCTCGTGGACTCCGGGCGCCGGCTGCTGAACTCGGTGGTGCTCTCGGAGGTGGTGCCGGGCTGCGCGCCGCGGGGGCTGTCGCTGGTGTCCACCTCGGTGCTCGGCACGACGGCCGAGGAGGGCCCGGTGCGGGCCCGGCTGGCCGACCTGTACGGCTGCGACACCTCCGGCTGGGAGCCGCTGGCCGCCTACCGGATCCCGGGCGCCCTCCCGGCCATGCCCGCCCCGCACCCCCTGACCCGCACCACCCGGTGGGCACCGGGCCGGTACGTGTGCGGCGACCACCGGGCGACCGGCTCCGTGCAGGGCGCGCTGGCCTCGGGCGCCCGGGCGGCCCGCGAGGTGCTGGCCGACCTGTCGTCCCGCCCGGGTCCCCGCGCCGCGTAGGCCCGCTCCGGCCGGTCCGCGGGCCAGGTCCGGCGGGTCACCGGAGTCCGCGGGACGGACGGGGCCGCCCGGAGCGGCGCTCGGCGGCCTCGGCGGCCTCGGTGGTCTCGGCGGCGGAGCGGGGTGCCCCGGGCCGGGCCGGGGGGACGGGTGCGGGGCGCGGTTCGAGGAACGGCGGGGCGGTGACCGGTGCCGGCGGTGCCCCGTCGCGCCGGCGGAGCGGCGGGTGGGCGGCGGTCTCGGAGAAGGGCTGCCACAGCGGGCGGCGGTCGGTGTCCATGCCCTGGGTCTGACCGGCCGTCACGGATCCAATCCTCCGTTCCCGCCGCGGACCCGCGGGTTCCTCCGGACGGCCTCGCCGGAGCGGCCGGAGCGGGCGGAGCGGCCGTGGCAGCCGGAGCGACCGTGGCGGTCCGGCTACAGGGCGAAGGTGACCCGGATCCGCTTGCCGCCGCCGGGCAGCGGGTCGATGCGGCAGGTCGCGGCGAGCGCCTGGACGATGGCCCAGCCGCGGCCGCCCGCGGCGGCGGGGTCGCGGCCGTGCGGCGGCTGGGCGACGGGGTGGCGGTCGTCGCCGTCCTCGACGTCGACGACGAGTTCGGTGCCGCAGGGGCCGAGGCGGGCGTCGAAGCAGGTCAAGCCGCCGCCGTGGCGCAGGGCGTTGGCGATGAGCTCGGTCACCGCGAGCTGCGCGGAGGCCAGCACCTGGCCGCCGGGGTGCTCGGCGTCCGCGAGCAGCCGGGCGAGGACGGCGCGGGCCTGGCCCGCGGTGCGGACGGGCTCCGGCGGCCGCTCCTCCGGGACGACGGCCCCCGGGGACGGCGGCCGGGCGTCGTCGTGGGACATGGACGACCTCGAATCGTCTACGGCACCGTGGTGCCGGCCGGCAAGGCCGGACGGGGGTCGGGTGGGATCGGAGGGGTTGTGCCCCGGCGGGGGCGGATGATGCGGCACGGCCGGCCCCGCCTCACCCGGTCCCGGTGCCGCGCGGCTGGCGGCGCAGCAGGTCGGCGGCGGCGGCGCGGGCCAGCGGGAGGCTGTCGGCGACGGTGAAGTAGCCGTCGGTGGCGGTGATCTCCAGCAGCCGCCGCAGGGCGGGGGCCAGCGGCCCGAGCAGGACCAGGGCGCCGGCCCCGGCCTCCATCCGCTGCTGCGCCAGCACCAGGGTCCGCAGCACGGAGGAGTCGGCGAAGGTGACCGCCGCGACGTCCAGGACGAGCAGGCCGGTGCTGCGGGCGGCGGCGGCGTCCACCTCCTCGGCGAGTCGGCGTTCGCTGTCGTGGTCGAGGTCGCCGCTCAGAAAGTGTCGGGTAATTGATCAACTGCGTGGCGTGATCACTGGCGGTGGTCGTCGCGGTCGAGGTGTCCACGATGATCGCCGCTATGTGTGTCTG
>NZ_JOGH01000253.1:0-2562 GCF_000721345.1 Kitasatospora sp. NRRL B-11411
CGCCCGGAGACCCCCGCCCCCGACCGCCCGTCCACCGAGCCCACCGAGCACGCGCCCACCGAGCACAACGAACACACCGAGCACAACGAACACACCGAGCACAGCGACAGCGCTCCGAAGCCGGAGACCGTCCGCCCGGCGGACGCCGACCGGCTGCGGCAGGAGCTGCCGGGCATGTCGGCGCACGAGCGGGCCCAGGAGCTCGCCAACCTCACGCCGGAGAACCGGCGTTGGCTGGCGCGCGACCCGCAGACCGTGGACGCGCTGCGCAACGGTCTGCCGCCGCACGAGTTCGCCCGGACGGCGTCCGAGCTGCTGGTGCACGTGGACCCGCGGGCCGAACGGGCCGCGTCCGCGCGGCAGGAGGCGCAGCAGCAGGTCGCCCGGATGCTCCAGGACCCGGACACGGCGGCGCGGCTGCTGAAGAGCGGTGCGGACGTGGTGATCGTGCCGAAGGACGTCCGGATGACCGACGTCCCGAGCCTGCACGAGCTGCGCACGGTGCGGAACGACTCCGACGCGGCGGCCGGCCGGGCGTACGACGACATGCGCGGTTCGGGCGGGCGGCACGCGGCGGTCACCGAGGAGAACCTGCTCGGCGAGGACACCTCGATCGGGCACGGCGGACACTACGAGGACGGGTACTCCACCACCACCCACGAGTTCAGCCACACCCTGCACCGGCACGGCCTCGACGAGGCCGGGCAGAAGCTGATCACCGAGACCTTCCGCAAGAAGGACGGCGACCCGGACGCGGTCTGGCCGGACGGCCCGGGCCGGGGCGCGAACGGCGAGAAGAACTACTCGTCCCGCGACGAGCAGGAGTACTTCGCCCAGCTCACCAACACCTACCTCGGCACCAACCACGGCACCGACCCGTACACCGGCGAACCGCGCAACAACGGCGTGGACTGGGTGCGGCACAACGAGCCCGAGATGCTGCCGCTGCTGGAGAAGCTGTACGGCCCGGCCCCGGACCGGCAGGGCGGCGCCAACCCGGTGCACGCCACCGCCGCCGAGAACGACATGTACGCGGGCCTGCGCGAGTTCACGGACCTCGTCGAGGGCAACCACGACACCCCCGAACCGCAACCGCACGAACAACCGCAGCCGCACGCCCGGTTGGACGAGGCCCCGCCGCCCCGCGCCACCGACGACGAACTGCCCGCGCCGCCGCCCGAGCCGTCGCGGCCGCGCCCGAAGATCGAACCGCTGGACAAGCCGCCCACCCCCGACGAGCTGGCGTACATGCACGCCCACCCGAGCGGGGTGGCGATGGTCATCCCGCCGAGCAAGAGCGCGTTCGACCTCGGCGTGAACCGGATGACGAGCAAGTTCCGGAAGGGCCCGCACCAAGACAAGCTGGACCTGTTCAACTCGATCCTCCCGGAGAAGGACCCCAAGCGCGGCAACAGTTCGGCGGAGATCGGGTCGAACAACAAGGCGGAGGTCCGGTACAGCAAGAAGGACCACGCGCTGAAGGTGCAGCAGGACCCGGCGACCTTCATGGCCGTGTACGGCAGCGCGGCCAACCACGTGAACCCCCTGGTCAAGAAGCACCTGCCGCCCGGTCCCGTGGCGAACAACAGGATCCTCGAGGAGGGCAGCCGGCTCGACTACCGCACCAAGGACCACCACGCGCAGCAGGACGTCCGCCGCAACATCCTGGAACGGCTGGCCCACCAGGACGCGCAGGCCGACTGGCACCCGGTGCCCGAGGACGAGGTCGCCGGGCGGCTGGCGGGCTCGCCCTCCGCGCTGGACGGCGCGCAGCGGCTGCTCGCGGACCACGAGGGCATCGTCCTGGGCGAGTCGCACAACCACTCGGCCACCTGGGGGTTCCTCACCGGGAACATGGAGCACCTGAAGAACGCGGGTGTCGACACCATCTACCTGGAAGCACTGAAGGACGAGGCCGCCCAGCCCTTGCTGGACGAGTACCTGAAGAGCCCGGCCGGCACCGCGATGCCGGACAAGCTCAGGCGGCTCGTCGCCAGCTACGACAACCACTACAACGCCGGCTCCAGCGGCACGCTCCGCGGTCTGCTGGAGAGCGCGAAGGGCCAGGGCGTCGACGTCCGCGCCGTGGACGGGTACCCCGCGGCGGCGGACACCCAGAAGTCCACGCAGGAGCAGGAGGCCCGGGCCCGGAGGTTCAACTCGTACGCGCGGCACATCATCGACACGAACGGCAACCCGGGCAAGTACGTCCTCGTCACCGGCATGGCGCACGTCCACGACCACGAGGTCACCGGCGGCGCCCCGATCCGCGGCACGGCCGACATGCTGGGCGTCCCCGGAGTGAAGCTGACCGGCCCGGACGGGAACCTGGCGACGAGCGAGACCAAGTCCGGCGGTCTCCGGCTGAGCCCGGTGCACGACGCCCCGGTGAACGGGGACGCCGTCCAGCCGGTGCACCAGGACGCTGTCCAGCCCGCGAACGAGCAGCCGGTGCAGGAGCAGCCCGCGAACGAGCAGCCGGTGCACGAGCAGCCCGCGAACGAGCAGCCCGTGCAGCAGGACGTCCAGCCCGTGGTGCAGCAGGCGCCGGGCGACCTCCCC
>NZ_JOGH01000254.1:0-3349 GCF_000721345.1 Kitasatospora sp. NRRL B-11411
CCACCCCTCTCCATGTACTAAGCTCTCCCACGGAGGATTCGCCTAGAGGCCTAGGGCGCACGCTTGGAAAGCGTGTTGGGGGCAACCCCTCACGAGTTCGAATCTCGTATCCTCCGCCTGATCGAAGGCCCGGACCGCTCAGCGGTCCGGGCCTTCGGCGTTCCCCAGGGCAGCCGCTCGACATGGCGCGCCGCAGATCTCGCCAGGAGCGCACCACGTCGGCAGTCAGCCGCAGGACCGTCAGCACCGATCGAAGCAGTGCCGCAGCGAACGCCATGGCGCCCAGCACAGCACCGCCCCACTCAGCTGCAGATCGCCACACATCAGCCTCCCGAACGCCCACCCCATGCTCCAGGCCTGCGACGCGGAAGTCTGTACGTGACCAGGTACATTTACGCGTTGACTTCGGAACGTAATCCGAAGTAGCGTAGCCGCATGTCCACTCTCACCGTGTCGTTCTCCGACCTGTCGAAGAACTCGAAGCGCGTCGCGGACACCGTCGAGCAGGCGCAGCGCGTCCACGTCACCCGTCGTGACGGCGAGGACCTGTACCTCACCACCGAACGCCACGACCGCCAGCGCGAGCCTGCACCGGGTGATCGCCGAGTGGCGGGCAACCGCGAGAATCCTGGCGGACCCCGAACTGAGCGCCCAGCTCACCGGACCGCGATGGGGCGGCCTCTGTGCGGAAGCGCCGGGGAACACCCGACGCTGCTTCGAAGCCCTCCGCACCGACCCCCTGTCCGCGAGTGACCCCGATCGGCAGCACCGGCTACGCGGCCGCCTTTCGACGCGCGTTCTCGGCGGGGACGAACTACCGCAGTGGGAGTACGAGGTGACCGCCGGCGGGCGCGTGCGCTACCTCGTCGACGAGCCGGGCCGGACCGTCCACCTCGTCTACGCCAGGTTCAGCCGCCGCCCGATCGCGTGCTCCGCCGCAGGTCAGGACAGACGTGAACTCCGGCGGACAGTGCTGAGGAGAATTGGAAAGCGTGTTGGGGGCAACCCCTCACGAGTTCGAATCTCGTATCCTCCGCCTGATCGAAGGCCCGGACCGCAACTGCGGTCCGGGCCTTCGGCGTTTCCCGAGAAACCAGATCCCCCTGCTATATGGCGAGTATGGTGACTTGTATGGCATCCAAGAAGGTCACCGTTACCCTTCCCGAGGAACTGCTGGACGAGATCCGCGCGGACAGCGCCGATCGCGGCCTCTCCGCCTACGTCGCCGACGCCCTCCGGGCCAAGCGCGACCGTGACCGTCTGCAGGAACTGGTCGTCTGGTTGGAGGAAGAGCACGGGCCGGTCCGCAGTGACGAACGGGCTGCCGCCTACGCGGAGCTTGACGACCTCGACGCGGAGCACGACCGGCGCCGGGCAGCCCGTGGCAAGAGCAGCGGGGCGGCCGCGTGAAGAAGCGCGCCGAGGAGGTCCGGCGGCTGCGTGTCTTCGTGCTGGACAGCGAGGCACTGTCGCTGGCGGTCCGCGGTGATCGGATGATGATCGCCCGCCTCGACCTCGCCGCCCGCGGCGAGGCGGAGATCGTCACCTCGCCGATGACCCTGGTCGAGGCGTACGACGCGCGCACCACGGAGCAGCGCTGGGACTGGGTGCTGTCCCGGGTGAACGTCGCCGAACTGGGCAAGGACGAGGCACGACAGGCGCGTCGACTGCTGGCGGACGCCGGCCTGCACGGGCACAAGTACGCGATCGACGCCGTGCTCGCGGTGGTGGCGCTGCGGCAGCGGGGCCAGGTGACGGTCTTCACCTCCGATCCGGAGGACCTGGAGAGACTGCTGCCGGACCACATCGTGGTGCTGAAGGTCTGACTCTCCGGCCCTTCCCGGTCGCGGCACCGCACTCCACCCAGTTCCACGGACAGCGATCCAGTGTCGAAGCAGTCACGGATCAGCGAACACCCGTCCCGAGGACTCGGGCCAAGGCTTCGATGTCGGCTACACCTGCTTCACCTCGATCCACCGTCCAGGAGCGTGCCGTCCACATGGTCCCCACCCCAGTCGTCCTGACGAAGGCGTCCCCCACCGTCTCCCTGGACAAGCACGGCGTGACGTCAGGTCTCATCCGGGTCAACCTGAACTGGACGTCGGCCCAGGCCGCCGCTCAGCAGAAGGCCGGAGAGGTACGTGGCATCTTCCGGAAGATGCGGGCCTCGTTGCAGGCCTCGGCGGTCAAGGACGTGGACCTCGACCTCGGATGCATGATCAGGTTCAGTAACGGCCGCAAGACCGTCGTCCAGGCACTGGGCAACTCCTTCGGCTCGGTGGACCGCTTCCCGTACGTCGCGCTCGACGCGGACGACCGGACCGGTGCGCGGGCTACCGGCGAGAACCTCGTGATCAACCTGGATCACCAGGCCGAGTTCTCGAAACTCCTCCTCTTCGTCTACATCTACGAGGGATCCGGGGACTTCCGCGGCCTCGACGCGGTGGTGACCCTCACCTCCGACCGCGGTGACCGCTTCGAGGTGCGCCTCGACGAGTGCCCACCGCAAGCGCACGCGTGCGCGATCGCCCTGATCAAGCGGCAGAAGGGCGAACTCGTCGTCGGACGCGAGGTCAGGTGGTTCACCCCGAAGGACGGCCCGGGGATCCAGGACGTGATTTCCCGGGCGTACCGGCTCGGCATGAAGTGGACTCCGGGCCGCAAGTAGAACCGCAGGCAACGGATCGACTTCCCGTCCCGCTCGACCCGGCGCTCCCCGCCGCCCCAGCTACGCCGTTCCAACCGATGCCACGGCGGACGCCGGACTGCGCCGGCACAGAGCATGCGATTACCGCCATGCGCGCGATGGCGATCCTACGACGATGGAACCAGGTGGCGGCGTTTCCTGGCGATCGATCAGAACGGCTCGAGAGGGCCTGCCGGAGATCTCGCCAGGAGCGCACCACGTCGGCCGCCAGCCGCAGGACCGTCCTCGTCGATCGGAGCAGTGCGGCGGCGAACGCCATGAACCCGAGCACTGCACCACCCCCTACTGCTGCGGATCTCCACACGTCAGGCCCCTCCAGGCGTTCCCGCCATGCTCTCGAACCACGACGCGGAAGTCCGTACCCAATTAGGTGCATTCGCCCATTGACTTCGGAACGTATTCCGAAGTGGCGTGGTCGCATGTCCACTCTCACCGTGTCGTTCTCCGACCTGTCGAAGAACTCGAAGCGTGTCGCGGACACCGTCGAGCAGGCGCAGCGCGTCCACGTCACCCGTCGTGACGGCGAGGACCTGTACCTCACCACCGAACGCCACGACCGCCAGCGCGAGGTGATCGCCGAGTGGCGGGCAACCGCGAGAATCCTGGCGGACCCCGAACTGAGCGCCCAGCTCACCGGACCGC
>NZ_JOGH01000255.1:0-2452 GCF_000721345.1 Kitasatospora sp. NRRL B-11411
CCCCTCATCCACCTCCCCGCCCTCCACTCACCTTCCCGCCCCTCATTCACCGCCACCCACCGCCACTCACCAGCCACCACCACCCGCCCTCGCCCCGCCGCTTGCCGGTACGTGCCACTTGGTCTGGACCACTGGACGGAGCCGGGCCCGTTTGCGCACACTGGCGCGATGAGGCTCCGACCGGCCACCGGCCTGGAACTGCACGATCTGGACGTGCCCGACCCGGGGCTGCTGCCGTTCGCGGCGGGCAGCTTCGACGCCATCGGGCCGCTCTCCCGGGCGGACTTCCCGCACCGTCACTCGTTCTACGAGCTGGTCTACGTCACGGCGGGCAGCGGCACCCACGTCATCGACCTGGTCGAGCACCGGATCCAGCCACCCACGCTGTACGCGGTGCTGCCCGGCCAGGTGCACCGCTGGCGCGGGGCGGGCCGGCTGGACGGCTGGGTGCTGCTGTTCAACGAGGACTTCCTGCACCGGCACCCGGAGGACCTGGCCCTGCTGCGCTCGCTGGCCACCGGCCCGGCACTCCGGCCGGACCGCCGCGAGCACCGCGAAATCGCCGGAATGCTGCGGGAGTTGGTGGCCGAGCACGAGGGCGGCCTGGACGGCGCGCTGGGCGTGCTGCAGGCGCTGCTGCACGTCCTGCTGGTGCGCGCGCTGCGGGTGGCGCGTGGTTGCGACGCCCCGGCCGCCCCCCGGACGGCGGGTCACCCGCTGGCCGACCGGTTCGTCCGGATGATCACCGACGCCGACCGCACCGACCGCTCGGTCCTCGCGCTGGCCCGCGAACTCGGCGTCTCCGCAGGCTACTTGCACGAGGTGGTGAAGGAGGCCACCGGCCGCACCCCGGCCCGGCTGGTCCGCGAGCAGCAGACCCTGGAGGCCAAACGCCTGCTCACCACCACGGACATGACGATCCGTCAGGTTTCGGCGGCGGCCGGCTTCTCCGACCCGGCCTACTTCTGCCGCTTCTTCCGCCGCGAAGTGGGCCGCACCCCGGGCGAGTTCCGCGAGAAGGCGAGCTGACCCCGCCGCCGGACCTCGCCGCCGGACCCCATCGCCGGACCCCGCCGCCGGACCCACCCCGCCCCGCGGATACGCCCCGCGCGTACGCCCGGCGAGCCGCGCGCGAAGCCCTGCTGACGCCCCGTCGAACACCGCGTGGCGGAGCCTGAGGAATGCACCACGTCCCGCCGCCCCCGTCCATCGACGGCCCGGGCGGGCAGGGCCTAGCGTCTGAGGCACCCCACCGCGCCGCCGTGTCGGGAGACCCGACCTCTCCAGGTGTCATGTCCCATCCAACGGAATCCGGGCGTGCGGCGACCCACGAAGCAGTCGAACGGAGAGCCATGTCCACCCCCCACAACCCGCTGGACGGCCTGGGCGACCTGGCCGATCGCAAGATCAGCCGCAAGGGCCTGCTCAAGGCCGCCGCCCTGGCCGGCGCCGCGCCGGTCCTGATCGGCGGCGGAGTCGCGCTGGCCCGCGACGCGGTCGCCGCCGACGTCCCGGCCCCGCTCACCCCCGAGTGCAGCGACGGGCACGTCACCGGCGAGCAGATCGAGGGCCCGTACTTCAAGCCGGGCTCCCCGCTGCGCACCAACCTGGTCACCCCGGGCACCCAGGGCACCCCGCTGACCGTCAGCGGCTACGTCTTCGGCCGGAACTGCGTACCGATCTCCGGTGCCCTGCTGGACTTCTGGCAGGCCGACACCAACGGCAACTACGACAACTCCGGCTACACCTTCCGCGGTCACCAGTTCAGCGCCGCCAACGGCGCGTACTCGCTGACCACGATCATCCCGGGCCTCTACCCGGGCCGCACCCGGCACATCCACGTCAAGGTGCAGGCGCCCAACCAGCCGATCCTCACCACCCAGCTGTACTTCCCGAACGAGCCGCGCAACGCCACCGACACCATCTACGACCCGGCCCTGCTGATGACGGTCCGCCAGGTCGGCAACGGCAGCGAAGCCAGCTTCGACTTCGTGCTCAACGTCAACGGCACCGGCTCGCCCAGCCCCAGCCCGAGCAGCTCCAACCCGGGCTCGCCGAGCCCCAGCCCGAGCAACACGGGCGGCGGCTCCACCACCTGGACGGTCGGCGCCAGCTACAAGGCCGGCGACGTCGTCACCTACAACGGCGTCAGCTACGTCTGCATCCAGGGCCACATCGCGTACGCCGGTTGGGAGCCGCCGAACGTCCCGGCCCTCTGGCAGCGCCGCTGACCGTCCCCCGGTCCCGTCGCTGACCGACCCCACCCCCACGCGGGCGGTCAGCGGCGTCAGCCACCCGAAGCGGCGGCACGGCCCCACTCCCCGGGAGGGGAAAACCGGGAGACCGGGGCCGCGCCTGCCGAGCGCCATGACGGCCCGAGCGCGGGGTGCCCGGGCCGTCATGGCGCCCCCCCGGATCCCGCCGGAACCCCGCCCCCGCCCCACCTCCCCTC
>NZ_JOGH01000256.1:0-2445 GCF_000721345.1 Kitasatospora sp. NRRL B-11411
CCCCCACCCCCACCCCCGTCACTGCGCCCGATGCCCGCGTGCCCGGCCGACCCCTCCCCCCTCCACGGGCCGGCCGTTCCTCCCCACCACCTCGCTCCGTACGAACAAAGGTGTGAGTCATGAGCGCATTCCACTGGTTGAACGAGCAGTTCAGCTTCTTCGGCCTCCCCGTCTACTGGTCCGACTTCCTGGGCAACATCCTGGCGCTCGCCACCGTCTGGCTGGCCCTGCGCCGGTCGCTGGTGGCCTGGCCGGTGCAGATCCTCGGCTCGGTGTTCCTGCTGGTCGCCAGCCTGAACGTGCACCTCGGCGGCAACGCCGCCCGGCAGGTCGTGATCATCGTCTCGGCGTCCTGGGGCTGGGCGACCTGGAAGCGCAGCCGCGAGCAGGAGGGCGCCATCAACGTCCGCTGGGCGAACTGGGGCGAGCGCGCGGTGCTGATAGCCGCGATGGTGCTCGGCACGGTCGCGTTCGCCGCGGTGCTGAGGTGGCAGGACGCCTCGTTCTACCCCGGCGCGCCGATGTGGATGGTGAGCGCGGACGCCTGGATCTTCGTCGGCTCGATCCTCGCCATGTACAGCCAGGCCCGCCGCTACATCGAGTTCTGGTTCGTCTGGCTGGCGGTCGACCTGGTCGGCGTGCCGCTGGCGGTGCACTCGGAGCTGTACTTCTCCGGCATCGTGTACTCGATCTTCTTCGTCATGGTGGTGCTCGGCATCCGCGACTGGGCCTCGCGCAGCAAGCCGCAGGAGATCGCCTCCCCGCTGGAACCCGCCGTCCTGGTCGAGAGCCGCGAGGAGACCACCCGCTGACGGCTCCCCCTGCCCACGGGCCGTCCCCCCACTCCCCGGGGGGGGCGGCCCGTGTCGGCGTGCCCGGGGCGGCGCGTCCGGGGCGGCGCGTCCGGGGCGGCCCCGCTTTCACGGCGGGGGCATCAGGCGCAGCAGGTCGGCGGCCGGGAGGGCCGGGTTGGCGGCGGCCAGGTGGATGGTGGCGGGGTCGGCGAGCAGGGCGCGGATCCGGTCGAGCGGCAGGGCCGGGTGGGCGGCGGCCTGCTCGCGGGCCCGGCGGTCGCGCAGGCAGGCGGTCAGGGTCGGGCCGTCGGCGGCGGGGTGGCGGGCGACGGCGCGCAGGGTGGCGACGTTGTGCTCGGCGGTGACCAGGGCCCGCAGCAGGGCGGTCGTCGCGTCCGGGTTGGCGGCGATGCCGGGGCCGACGGCGCGGCCGTGGCGCCGGTGCATGTCCCTCAACTGCCGTTCGTCCAGGCCGGGGTGGGGTGCGACGGCGTTGGCGACCTTGGCCACCGGGTCGTCGGCGAGCCGGTCCCGGACGGGCGGCGGCAGGTCGCGGCGCAGCGCGAGCAGGCGGCGCAGTTCGGGGTCCGCGGAGGCGGCGAGCCGCTCGGTCTCGGCGGGGTCGGCGGCGGCGATCCGGGGCGGCAGCATCGTCCCGAGCTTGAGGACGACGCCCTCCCACGCCCACTCCAGGACGTCCAGCGGCACGGCCGGGTTGCCGACCACCGCCCGGCGCACCGATTCGTGCGGGACGGTGGCGAGCCGGCGGATCAACCCCTCCCCGATCACCGGGTTCCCGGCGAGCTCCTCGAGCACCCACAGCGCGGGGTCGGCGGCGAGCTGCGCGTACGTGTCCGGGTCGAGGCCGGGGTGCCCGGCGAGCTGGGCCCGCAGGAACGGGGACGCCGCCCCCAGATACCGCCGGGCGTCGACGGCAGGCACCGCCGGATGCCCGAGGGCCGCCTGCACGATCGTGTGCCGGGCGTACTGGTGGCTGCCGTCGCAGGCGGCCCCGCCGGGCAGGTCGCAGTCCGGGTCCGGGCAGTCCGGCGGGTGCGTCCACGGGACGGGGTGGCGTTCGCAGACCTCGCAACTCTCCAGCGGCGGACGGTCGTTCAGTAGGTCGGCGAGGACGGCGGGCGGGGCGGCCGGGTTCCAGGCGACGGCCTGCCGAACGTGCTGCGAGGGGTGCGCGGCGAGGACGGCGAGGACGCCGGGATCGGGCTGCGCCTCGGCGAGTTCCACCAGGACCTGCCGGTCCGCCCCGGCGAGCAGCCGCCGCGCGGCTTCGGCCGGCAGCCACTCGGTGGAGGCCAACTCGGGCCACAGCTCCCGCCGTTCGACCAGCAGCTCCGCCCACCCGGCGGGTGCCCGCCCGGCCCGCAGCAGCGCCAGCGCGGCGATCGGCTGCCGCCGGGGGTCGACCCGCTCCACCACCAGCCGACCGGCCTCCACCAGGCGCCCGGCCGCCGCGATCCCCCGCTCCGCCAGCACCTCGACCTGCCGGTCGGTCAGGTCCGCCCGCCCGGCCAACTCCACCGAGAGGTCCGGCTCCGCCAGCTCGACCAGCCGCTCCACCGCCTCCCCCGGCAACGCCGGGTTCCCCGCCAGCCCCTCCCACACACGCCGCATCCCGCCATCCTCCCCACCC
>NZ_JOGH01000257.1:0-2384 GCF_000721345.1 Kitasatospora sp. NRRL B-11411
GTGAGGGGGCGTCGGGTGGGTGGGTACTGGACAAGTGGGGCGGGTCGGCAGAGGGTGGGGGACATGGAGTACACCCACCTCGGCCGTACCGGCCTGTCCGTCTCCCGGCTCTGCCTGGGCACCATGAACTTCGGTCCGCACACCGTGGAGGCCGACGCGCACCGGATCATGGACGCCGCGCACGGGCACGGCATCAACTTCTTCGACACCGCCAACGTCTACGGCTGGGGCGAGAACAAGGGCCTCACCGAGAGCATCATCGGCAACTGGTTCGCCAAGGGCGGCGGGCGGCGCGAGAAGACCGTGATCGCCACCAAGCTGTACGGCGACATGGGTGACTGGCCCAACGAGGGCAAGCTCTCCGCGCTCAACATCCGCCGTGCCGTGGACGCCAGCCTGCAGCGCCTGCAGACCGACCACATCGACCTGTACCAGATGCACCACGTCGACCGGGACACGCCCTGGGACGAGATCTGGCAGGCGATGGAGGTGCTCACCCTCCAGGGCAAGATCGTCTACGTGGGGTCCTCCAACTTCGCCGGCTGGCACCTCGCGCAGGCCCAGGAGGCCGCCAAGGCGCGGAACTTCCTCGGCCTGACCAGCGAGCAGTCGCTGTACAACCTGATCGAGCGCAGCGTCGAGCTGGAGGTGGCCCCCGCCGCCCAGCACTACGGCCTCGGCCTGATCCCGTGGTCCCCGCTGCACGGCGGCCTGCTCGGCGGGGTGCTGCGCAAGGAGCGCGAGGGCGTCCGCCGGGCGTCGGGCCGCGCGCTGGACACCCTGAACGAGCGCCGCGAGCAGATCCAGGCGTACGAGGACCTGTGCGAGGAGCTCGGCCACGAGCCCGGCGACGTCGCGCTCGCCTGGCTGCGCACCCGTCCGGCCGTCACCGCCCCGATCATCGGTCCCCGTACCGAGGAGCAACTCGACGCGGCGGTTCGGTCGTTGGAGGTCGAGCTGGACGCCAAGACGCTGGAGCGGCTGGATGGGATCTTCCCCGGTTACCGCACCGCGCCGGAGCACTACGCCTGGTGAGGTGAGGTGAGGTGAGGCGGGGCGGGGCGTCCGGCGGGGGTCCGTCGGGCGTCCCGTCGGGTTAGAAGTAGACGGCGCAGCCGCGTCGTTCGAGGGTGGCGACCAGGTGCGGGGCGGGCGGGTGCGGGGTCCAGCGCAGGTCGAGTTTCTCCAGGGCGGGGAGGTCGGCCAGCCAGGGCGGGAGGCCCGTCAACGGGTTGGCGCGTAGGTCGAGTTCGCGCAGCAGGGGGAGGCCGGCCAGGGCGGGCGGCAGGGTGGTGAGGTGGTTGTCGCGCAGTTCCAGGCAGCGCAGTTCGTGCAGGGCGGAGAGCGAATCGGGCAGCGTGGTGAGGGAGTTGCCGCGCAGGCGCAGTTCGCGCAGCCGGGGGAGCGTGCCGAGGGTGTCCGGGAGGCTGGTCAACCGGCAGCTCTGGGCGCGCAGTTCGAGGAGCTGGCCCAAGTCGCCGAGGCTGTCCGGGAGTTCGGTGAGCGGGTTGTCGCCGACGTTGAGGTAGCGCAGCCGGTGCAGGCGGCCCAGGCGTTCCGGCAGGGCGGTGAGCCGGTTGTCGTGCAGGTAGAGGAAGTCGGACAGGCCGGTGAGGTCGCCGATCCGGTCGGGGACGGCGGTGAGCGCGTTGTGGCCCAGGTCGAGGGTGCGGAGAGCCGTGAAGTCGCCGATGGCGTCCGGGATTTCGGTCAGCTCGTTGTCCGCGAGGATCAGCACCTCGGCGTCCGTCCGGCCCCACACCTCGTCCGGCACGGAGGCCAGGCCCGCCCGCCACAGGTTCACCACCGGCCCGGTCACAGCGCCTTCTCCAGCCAGTGCGCGGCGTACGGGTTGGTGTTGTACGGCGGGATGTCCGTGTAACCGGTGGCCGTGTACAGGGCGCGGGCCTCGGCGAGTTCGGCCATGGTGTCCAGCCTCAGCCGGGCGTGCCCGAGGGCGCGGGCGGCGTCCTCGGCGGCGGCCAGCAGGAGCCGGCCCAGGCCGTGTCCGCGGCCGGCCGGGCGGACGTACAGGCGCTTGAGTTCGGCGGTGCCGGGGGCGGCGCCGCGGGTGGCGTCGGGAGCGGTGCCGAAGGCCCGGACGCCCGCGCAGCCGACCGGGCGGCCGTCCAGTCGGGCGAGCAGGAACACGCCCTGCGGTGACGCGAGTTCGAGGTCTGCCGGGGCCTCGGCGGGCAGCGGTTCGGCGGGTGGCGGGCCGCTCCAGCGGCGGCGGACCTCGGCCTGGTACTCGGTCAGCAGCAGGCGGGCGTCCGGGGAGTCGACGGGTTCGGGGCGGATCTCGGCCACGGCTGTTCCGTTCGAGGGAGGGAGAGGGGGAGAGGGAGTGGGGCGGGGACGGGGACGGAGGATACTGCGGAAAC
>NZ_JOGH01000258.1:0-2374 GCF_000721345.1 Kitasatospora sp. NRRL B-11411
GGCCGCCACCCTCCACCGCCAACTCCCGCTGCCCGCACCGGAACTGCCGCCACCCCCGGAGCCCGGACCGACCCGCCGCGCCCCGCTCGGCCTGATCGCCGGAGCCCGCAGCGGCGACAAGGGCGGCGACGCCAACCTCGGCGTCTGGGCCCGCGACGAGGCCGGATGGCGCTGGCTCGCCCACACCCTCACCACCGCCAGGCTGCGCGAACTCCTGCCCGAAACAGCCGGGTTGGAGATCGAACGGCACCTGCTCCCGAACCTCCGGGCGGTCAACTTCACCCTCCACGGCCTGCTCGGCGAAGGCGTTGCCGCCCAGGCCAGGTTCGACCCGCAGGCCAAGGCGCTGGGGGAGTGGCTGCGCTCCCGCCACCTCGACCTCCCCGCCGCCCTCCTCCCGCCGGCCCCGCCTCCCGCCCCGCAACTCCCCACCACCCCAACCTCCGCCCCGCGACTCCCCACCACCACCCCGCCCGCCCGGCCCGAGCCCCCGGAGGCCCCGCTGTGACCGTCCTGCCCACCCGGCTCGACCCGGACGCCCCCGAGTACGCGGCCAACCGCGCCGCGATGCTGACCCGACTCGCCGAACTGGACACCGAACACGCCAAGGCCCTGGCCGGCGGCGGCCCCAAGTACCTGGAACGCCACCGCAGTCGGGGCAAACTCGCGGCCCGCGAACGGATCGAGCTGCTGCTCGACCCCGACTCGCCGTTCCTCGAACTCTCCCCGCTCGCCGCCTGGGGCAGCCCGTACCAGGTCGGCGCGGCCCTGGTCACCGGCATCGGCACGGTGGCCGGCACCGAGTGCGTCATCACCGCCAACGACCCCACCGTGCGCGGCGGTTCGTCCAACCCGTGGACGCTGCGCAAGGCCCTGCGGGCCAACGAGATCGCCCTGCGCAACCGGCTCCCGCTGATCAACCTAGTTGAGTCCGGCGGCGCCGACCTGCCCAGCCAGAAGGAGATCTTCATCCCGGGCGGCGCCCTGTTCCGCGACCTGACCAGGCTGTCGGCGGCCGGAATCCCCACCGTGGCCGTGGTGTTCGGCAACTCCACGGCGGGCGGCGCGTACGTGCCCGGGATGTCCGACCACGTGATCATGGTCAAGGAACGGGCCAAGGTGTTCCTCGGCGGCCCCCCGCTGGTGAAGATGGCCACCGGCGAGGAGTCCGACGACGAGTCGCTCGGCGGCGCCGAGATGCACGCCCGCACCTCCGGCCTCGCCGACCACCTCGCCCTCGACGAGCCCGACGCCCTCCGCCTGGCCCGCCGCGTGGTCCACCGCCTGCACTGGCGCAAGTCCGGCCCCGCGCCCGCGCGTTGCCCCGAACCGCCGAAGTACCCGGAGGACGACCTGCTCGGCATCGTCCCCGGCGACCTCAAGGCCCCCTTCGACCCGCGTGAGGTGATCGCCCGGATCGTCGACGCCTCCGACTTCGACGAGTTCAAACCCCGCTATGGCACCAGCCTCACCACCGGCTGGGCCACCCTGCTCGGCCACCCCGTCGGCATCCTGGCCAACGCCCAGGGGGTGCTGTTCAGCCAGGAGTCCCAGAAGGCCGCCCAGTTCATCCAACTCGCCAACCAGCTGGACCGCCCGCTGCTCTTCCTGCACAACACCACCGGCTACATGGTCGGCCGGGAGTACGAACAGGGCGGCATCATCAAGCACGGCGCCATGATGATCAACGCCGTGGCCAACAGCACCGTCCCCCACCTGTCCGTCCTGATGGGCGCCTCCTACGGCGCCGGCCACTACGGCATGTGCGGCCGCGCCTACGACCCCCGCTTCCTGTTCACCTGGCCGAGCGCCAAATCCGCCGTCATGGGCCCCCAGCAACTCGCCGGCGTCCTCTCCCTGGTCGCCCGCCAATCCGCCGCCGCCAAGGGCCAGCCCTACGACGAGGAAACCGACGCCACCATCCGCGCCGCCGTCGAGCAGCAGATCGAAGCCGAATCCCTCCCGATCTTCCTCTCCGGCCGCCTCTACGACGACGGAGTGATCGACCCCCGCGACACCCGCACCATCCTCGGCCTCTGCCTCTCCGCCATCCACAGCGCCCCGATCGAGGGCGCCCGCGGCTACGGCATCTTCCGCATGTGACGCCCACTCACCACCGTTACACCCCCTAACTTCCGCTCGCCTCCCCGCTCCCGGCAGGCCCTCTCGCTTTCGTTACACCCTCTAACTCCCGTTAACCCTTTCTGCCCCCACCTGCCCTCCTGGCTCCCGCTGCACCCACTAGCTATCGCTAGACCCTCTCACGCCTGCTAATGGCCCTCACGCCCACTGGACCCCCTCGCGCTCGCCCACCCCCTCACGCTCACTTGCCCCTCTCACCCGACCTCGCCCTCACCCTGCCCCCGCCCCACCC
>NZ_JOGH01000259.1:0-2282 GCF_000721345.1 Kitasatospora sp. NRRL B-11411
GGCGTGGATGGGGCGGGGCGGGGCGGACGGGGGCTCAGGTGCGCGGCGGGCGGAACGTCCGGGCGGCCCAGCTGTGCAGGTGGGGGGCCTCGGCGGCGAGCTCCCGGTGCGCGGCGGCGGCCGCGCCGAGCAGGGTGTCGGCCAGTTGCGGGCCGACCGTGGCGCGCCGCCAGAGCAGCACGTACCGCAGCCACAGCGGCGCGCCCAGCAGCGGCTTGACCGCGACGCCCGGCACCGGCGCGGTGCTGCCCGGCACCAGCGCCGCACCCAGCCCCGCGGCCACCAGGTCGAGCACCTCCCGCCGCCCGTACGGGAGTTCGCGCACCTCGGCGGGGGCGAACGCGCCCGCCTCGCCGACCGTCCGGAGCAGTCCGGCCCAGGGTCCGCCGTCGGCGGCGGGCAGCAGCCAGCGCTCGCCGGCCAGGTCGGCGAGCGCGGGCTCGGCGTGGTGGCGCAGCGGGTGGGCGGCGGGCAGGGCGACGAAGACCGGCTCGGTGGCGACGGCGCGGGCCGCCAGGGCCGGCGTCGCGCGCAGGCCCGAGCCGGGGTGGTCGAGCAGCAGCGCCAGGTCGAAGGGCCGCTCGGGGTCGTCGGGCGGGGTCAGCGCGAAGCGCAGTTCGGGGCGCAACTGCCGGGCCCGGGCCAGGGTGCCGGGGGTGAGGGCCGGGCAGCCGACGGCCAGCCGCAGTTCGCGGTGCGGGCGTTCGCCGTCCGGGGCGGCGGCCTGGCCGAGCCGGTCGACCCGGGCGAGCACCTCGCGGGCGGCGGCCAGCACCTCGGCCCCGAACGTGGTGGGCACCACTCCGGCGGCCGTCCGGTCGAACACCACCGCGCCCAAGTACCGTTCGATCCGCCGCAGTTGGGTGCTGGTCGCGGGCTGGGAGGCGCCGATCGCCGCCGCGGCCCGCCCCACGCTGCCGCTGTCGGCGATCGCGCAGAGCACCCGCAGGTGTCGCAGTTCCAGGTCCACGGCCGGCCCTCCTCGCGTGCGGGCGGCCCCGCCCCGGCGGTGGCGGCCGCGGCGATGGCATCGAGCCTATGAAATGTCACACGCAACATGTCAGATGATTTCGCTCACCTTCGCTTCCCGGGAGTGCCGCGTCAACCCCCTGGACGGCGGGACGTGCTCCGGGTGCGCGGAGCTCAGCCGGCCGGGGCGCCCGGCAACGGGACCTCCTGGTACCACTCGGTGCCTGCCATCCGGACCCGGTCCGCCGGGGCGGCGGCCGCCAGCCGGCCCGGAAGGGCGCCGCGCGCCACCTCCGAGCGGTGCGCGAACACCGCCGCCAACTTCCGCTCCAGCCACGGCGAGACGTCCAGCGCCGTCACCTCCTCGTCCGGCACGGTGTACGCCGTCCGCCCGGGACGCAGCAGCAGCGGCCCCAGCGCGCGGGCGGCGGAGTGCGGATGGGTGGCGCACAGCAGGCGCCGCACCCGCCAGGGCCCGCCCAGCTCCGGGAACCGGCCGGGCAGCGCGGCGGCCCGGACGGCGAGCAGCGCCACCCGGTGCGTCCGCCGGTGGTCCGGGTGCCCGGTCATCCCGCCGTGCCCGTCGTGCGTCACCACCCAGTCCGGCCGGAACTCCCGCAGATGGCCCACCAGTTGCCGCACCACCCGCTCCACCGGCACGTCCAGCAGCCGGGCCGCGCCCGGCGCCGACTCCGGCACCTTCGCGTCCGCGTGCCCCAGCAGCCGCGGCGCCCCCGCCCCCAACTCGGCCAGCGCCCGGGCCAGTTCCGGCACCCGGTGGGTCCCCTCCGCCCAGGTCGCGGTCACCACCCCGGTCCGCGCCCCCGCCGCCGCCTGCCGCGCCAGCAGCCCGCCCGCCGCCAACGACTCGTCGTCCGGGTGCCCGAACACCCCCAGCACGCCGGCCGGTTCCATCCCGCCACCACCTCTCCCCTCGCCGGTCGGCCCGCCCCGCCCAACCCGGGGCGGTGGGAGCCGCCTCGTCGATCCTCGGACGGTTCGACCTCTGCGCGGACCGGGGGGATCCCCCCGACCCGGACAACGGTTACTCCTACCCGGCCGGCGGGCGGTTCCATCCGTTCGGGGATCCGTCCCGCTACCGGCCGGTGCTCCCGCCGAGCGCGGCCGGGGCGCCGCGGCCGTCCGGCGGCGGGCAGGGGCAGAGCGGGGTGAAGGCGGCGGTGGCGGCCGCGGTGAGGTCGGCGGCGACGGTGGGGGGCGGGTCGCCGGCCAGGATGCGGCGGCGCAGTTCGCGCAGGGTGGCGCGGTGCAGGCCGGCCAGGGCGCCGGCCAGCAGGGGGGCGGTGGGGGAG
>NZ_JOGH01000260.1:0-2277 GCF_000721345.1 Kitasatospora sp. NRRL B-11411
TGCTCGCTGAGCCTGACCAAGGCCGTCCTGAAGCTCCCCCCGGCCACCGCCTGGGCCACCCGGACCCAGACCCTCACCGTCCAGGGCTCCACCGACGGCACCACCTTCACCACCCTGGTGAACTCCGCCGGCTACACCTTCGACCCGGCCACCGGCAACACCGTCACCATCAACCTCCCCGCCACCCCGACCCGCTACCTGCGCCTCAACGTCACCGGTAACACCGGCTGGCCCGCCGCACAGCTCTCCGAGCTCCAGCTCTTCGGGGCCTGACGGGTCATCAAGGTACTGATGGACATCGGGCGATGATCATCAACTGATTGACGTCCATGCTTTGACGAACACCTGTGTGCGGACATCGGTCCGTCGGCGGACATCCGTCTGCTGATGAACGTCCGTCCACTGATGAACGTCCGCCGACCGGCGGGCCCCCGTCCCCCGACGAGGGCCCGCCTCCCGAACCGGTACCGCCCGGGGTTCTGACGGGCGGGGAGCCTCCTCCGGCCCCGGGCAGTGCCGCACCCTCGATCCCGTCCGGTCACCACGACCGGGCGGGATCGAGCCGTTGGGCCGTCCCGCTACCGCCGGCCCCGCTACCGCCGGCCCCGCTACCGCCGACCCTGCTCGCGGGCGGGGACTTCGGCGTGGGCCAGCACCGAGAGGCCGAACGGGCGGAGGGCGTCGGTGCGTTGCCACAGTTCGGCGGGCACGCTCTCGTGCTGCCGCAGGTGGGCGAGGGGGCGCAGGCCGGCGGTGGTCAGCAGGGCGTCCATCTCCTCGACGTCGAGGAAGGTCCGCCAGGGCTCGCCGCCCTCGGCCGCCGCCGACGCCACCTGCTCGGCGTACGCCTGCCCGGCCTCGTCGCGCCGGCCGGGCGGCAGGAGGTACTCCGCGACCAGTTCGCTGCCGGGGGCGAGCCCGCCGACGGCGGCCAGTGTCACGCCGATCGCCTCGGCGCCGAGGTACATGGTGACGCCGAGCCAGGCCACCAGCGCCGGGCGCCCCGGGTCGAACCCGGCCGCCACCAGCGCCGCTACCAACTCCCCTGCCCCACCGCCCTGTTCGAGGTCGACCGGGACGAAGGCGGTGCCGGGCGGGACGGCGATCCCGGCGGCGGCGAGCAGGTCGCGCTTCCAGCGCTGGACGGCGGGGTGGTCGACCTCGAAGACCCGCACCCGGTCGGCGGGGGCGGAGCGGTAGGCGAAGGTGTCCAGCCCGGCGCCGAGCAGCACGTACTGGTCGGTGCCGCGGGCGGTGAGCGCGGCGAGGCGGTCCTCGGCGAAGCGGCTGCGGGCGAGCGCGGTGGTGCGGGCGCCGGCCAGGACGGGGTGGGCGCCGAACGAGCGGTGGTAGGTGAGCAGTTCCTCGGCGTGCTCGCCGAGCAGCGGCTCGGCGAGGGTGTCCGCGAGGAGCACCGGCTCCCGGTCGACGAGGAGGTGCGCGGCGCGGGCCGCGGCGGACATCAGGGCCGTCCGGCTGGGCCGGGCGGAGGGCAGGGATGCGTGGTTGGCCATGACCGGAGAGAGTAATACTAATTTTTGACATAATATCACAAAATTGAATATTTCGAAAGCGCTTTCCCGTTCAATTCCCGCAACGATTCCCCGCCCCGTCTCCCGGCCCCGCTTCCCCGTTCCCGCCCGTCTCCCCACCAACCCGGCTGCTGTCACCGGCTCGTGATAGGCAGTCAGGATGACCACTTCACTCGGATTCCCGGAACTGCTGGACCTCGTCGACGAGCGCTCCGCCGCACTGCGCAAGACCGTTGCCGACGCGCCGGACCTGACGGTCCGCGTCCCCAGCTGCCCCGACTGGACGCTGTCGGACCTGGTCGACCACCTCACCGCCGTCCACCTCTTCTGGGCGTCGGCCGTCGCCGCGGGCCCCGACTTCGTCCCCGCCCGCCCCGAGCCGGAGACCGGGCTCCCCCGCGACCGGGCGCTGGCGAACTCCGAGGCCGCGACCGCCGCCCTGCTGGCGGCCCTCCGGGAAGCCGGGCCCGACCGCCCCTGCTGGACGTGGTGGCGGGACGGCGACACCCCCAGCACCAGCGGGACGATCGCCCGCCACCAGGTGCAGGAGGCCGCCGTCCACGCCCACGACGCCCAACTCGCCGCCGGCGCACCGCTCCCCCTCCCGGAGCGCGCCGCACTGGACGGCCTGGACGAGTTCCCCGACCTCTACTGGCCGCTGTCCGCCCCGTGGCCGTACGCCCCCGTCACCGTCCGGCTGCACACCACCGAAGGCCCCGCCCTGTCGTACGACCTCGCCCCGGCC
>NZ_JOGH01000261.1:0-2241 GCF_000721345.1 Kitasatospora sp. NRRL B-11411
GTCCACCCGACTCCACCCCGCCCGCCATCCGCCCGGACTACCATCGCCCCCATGACGACCCAGCCGTCCGCCCGCCCCGCCCCCTTCGGCCCCAACACCCACTGCCACTGGTGCGGGACGCCCTACCCGGCCGGCACCACGGCCTGGCCGCGCACCTGCCCCGGCTGCCACGAGATCAGCTACCGCAACCCGCTCCCGGTCACCGTCGCACTGCTCCCGATCCACCACCCCGACGGCGACACCCGGCTGACCGTCATCCGCCGCACCATCGAACCCGGCTACGGCCTGCTCGCCCTGCCCGGCGGCTACATCGACTACGGCGAGAGCTGGCAGCAGGCCGCCGTCCGCGAACTGCGCGAGGAGACCGGCATCCTGGCCGACCCGGCCGAGGCCCGCCTGGTCGCCACCGACTCCGACACCCTCGGCGGCTTCCTCTGCCTGTTCGCCCTCCTCCCCGCCCGCAACCTGGCCGACCTGCCGCCCTCCGTCCCCACCGACGAGACCGACGGCTGGCAGCTCGCCACCGCCGACACCCCGCTCGCCTTCCCCTTCCACACCCGGGTCGCCCGCGCCTGGTTCGACGGCGAGTACCTGCGCCTCTGAACCCGCTCTGGGCCCGGCCGGTCAGCGCCCCAGCACCGCCATCGCCGCGTTGTGCCCCGGGATCCCGCTCACCCCGCCCCCGCGCACCGCCCCGGCCCCGCACACCAGCACCCGCGGATGCCCGGTCCCCACCCCCCACCGCCCCACGTCCGGGCCCTCGCCACCGCCCCCGAACGGGAACGCCAGGTCCCGGTGGAAGATGTTCCCGCCCGGCAGCCGCAGGTCCGCCGCCAGGTCCAGCGGCCCGCGCACCTCCAGGCACGGCCGCCCCTCCCCGTCCACCGCCAGGCAGTCCGCCAACGGCTCCGCCAGCACCCCGTCCAACGCCGCCAGCACCCCCGCCAGCGCCGCCTCCCGCACCCCCTCCGGATCCCCGGCGAACAGCCGGGCCGGCAACTGCAGCCCGAACAGCGTCAACGTCTGCGCCCCCGCCGGGACGCCCGGCCCCAGGATCGACCGGTCCGCCAGCGAGTGGCAGTAGATCTCCGACGGCGCGGGGGAGGGCAGCCGCCCCGCCGCCGCGTCCCGGTACGCCCCCTCCAACTCCCGGTACGACTCCGCGATGTGGAACGTCCCCCCGAACGCGTCCCGCACGTCCACCGCCCCGTCCCGCAGCCGCGGCAACCGGCGCAGCAGCATGTTCACCTTCAGCTGCGCCCCCTCCGGCGCGGGTTCCCCGCCGCCCCCACCACCCACCAGCCGCTCCAGCTCCGCCGGCGCCGCGTTGCACAGCACCCAGCGCGCCCCCACCCGCCGCTGGACCCCGTCCGCGTCCAGGTACCCGACCTCGGCCGGCCCCGCCGCACCCCCCGGGTCCACCGCCACCACCTCGCACCCCGTCCGCAGCTCCGCCCCGCCCGCCAGCGCCGCCTGTTCCAGCGCCCCGGTCACCGCCCCCATCCCGCCCACCGGCACGTCCCAGTCACCCGTCCCGCCGCCCACCACGTGGTACAGGAAGCACCGGTTCTGCCGCAGCGAAGGATCGTGCGCGTGCGAGAACGTCCCGATCAGCGCGTCCGTCAGCACCACCCCCCGCACCACGTCGTCCGCGAACCGCCGCTCCAACGCCTCGCCCAACGGCTGCTCGAACAACTCCCCCCACGCCACCGGATCGTCCACCCGCGCCCGCAGCTCCGCCCGCGACGGCAACGGCTCCGTCAACGACGGGAACACCTGCTCCGCGACCCGCCCGGTCATCCCGTAGAACTCCCGCCACGCCGCGAACTCCCGCTCCCCACCCGTCAGTTCACGGAACGACTCGGCCGTCCGCCGCTCGTCCCCACCATCCACCAGCAACCCCCCGACCCGCCCGTCCCGCTCCCACGGCGTGTACGAGGAGATCCGCCGCCGCCGCAACTCCACCCGCACCCCCAGCTCCGCCAGGATCCGCCGCGGCAGCAGGCTCACCAGGTACGAGTACCGCGACAGCCGCGCGTCCACCCCCGCGAACGCCCGCTCCGACACCGCCGCCCCGCCGACGTGCCCCAGCCGCTCCAGCACCAGCACCCGCAGCCCGGCCCGCCCCAGGTACCCGGCCGCCACCAGCCCGTTGTGCCCGCCACCCACGATCACCACGTCATAAGCCACCGTCATCCCGCCGGTCTACCACCTCCCACCCGCCCCCACCAGCACCCCGAC
>NZ_JOGH01000262.1:0-1979 GCF_000721345.1 Kitasatospora sp. NRRL B-11411
GTCCCCCGCCGCCCCCGCGTCCCGCTCCTCCAGCAGCAGCCGCAGCGCCGCGTCCAGGTCCAGGTGCAGGCTCTGCAGCCACTCCCCCCACTCCTCGTGCCCCGCCCGGTACCCGGCCCCCGCCGGGACCAGCAGCCGTTCCTCCCGGACGGCCCGCGCCCACCCGCCCGCGTCCGGGAACAGCCGGGCGAAGTCCTCGGCGGGCAGCGCCCCGTCGCCCGCGCCGAGCATCAGCCGCGCCGCCTCGTGCAGCCGCCCGGCCGCGACGGCCGCCAGCCGCCGCACCTGCCGGGCGTCCTCGCCGGGCGGCACCGGCCCGCCGCGGCGGTGCCGGCGCGGCCCGCCGGGGGTGAGCGCGATCCGGCGGGCGACGGTGAGGCAGGCCAGGTCGAGCCAGCCGGCGAAGAGTTCGGCGCGGCTGCCGACCGGGCCGTGCACGCCCGCGCCGCGCAGTTCGCCGGCCAGCCGCAGGGCCAGCGGGTGGCCGCGCTCGGCCGGGCCGAGGAAGGTGCCGGGCAGTCCGTAGCGGCGGCCGGCCCGGGCCGCGGCGTCGTCGGTGAGCGGGCCGAGCCACAGGGCCCGGGCGGCCGAGCGCCAGGGGCCGAGCTGTTCCCAGCCGTCGGGGCGGCAGGCGACCAGGGCCCGGGCGCGGTGCGCGCGCAGCCACTCCAGCCCGGCGGCCAGCCAGCGCGCGGAGAGCGCGAGCGGTGCCTCCTCGGGCCCGTCGAGCACCACCAGCAGTGGTCGCCCGGCGTCGGCGCAGAGCGCCGCCAGCTCCCCGGGGTCGACCTCGGGCACGCCGAACTCCCGTGCGGCCAGGGCGAGTCGGCGGCGCAGCGGATCGCCGAGGGTGCGGTCGCCGGCGGCCAGGTCGGCGCCGCGCAGCCAGAGCGTGGGCAGCGGCCGGGCGGCGCCGGCCCGGCGCACCGCCAGGGCCGCCAGTTCGGTGCTGCGGCCGCTGCCGCTCTCGCCGAGCAGCACGGTGAGGACGTCCTGCGGTTCCTCGCCGCTGAGGCCGTCGGGGCGGTCGACCCGGTCGGCGGCGAGTTCGGCGATCCGTCCGGGTCCGGCGGCGGCGCCCTCCAGTTGGGCCTCGGTCAGCCGCAGCGCCCCGCCCAGGTTGAGCGCCCGGCCGAAGGCGGGGGCGTCGGCGGCGTTGCGGGCCAGCAGCCGGCCGAGCGGGGAGTCCTCCGGGCGGCCGTCGGCCGCCAGCGGGACGGCCGCGACGCCGGGCCCGGCGACGGCGCGCACCCGGGGGGCGAGCACGGCGAGCACCGCGCCGGTCTCCGGGTCGAGCACCGGCGCCCCGGCGGGCGGGGTCACCGGGAGGTCGAGCAGCAGCACGCCGGGGACGGTGCGCACCAGGGCGCCGTCGCCGCAGCGTCCGCTCTCCCGGCCGAGCGGCCGTCCGTGGGCCAGCGCGGGCGCGCCGTCCTCCCAGCGCTGGTGCGGCACCGCGACGGGGCCGGTGACGGCGGTGCGCCCGATCGGCAGCGCGGGGCCGGGCAGGCCGCCGACGGCGGCGGTGCGCAGCAGGGCGAGGCCGCGTTCGGGCAGCAGGTCGACGCTCTCGGGGCCGAGCACCCGGGACTGTCCGCCGGGGGTGTGCAGCACCAGCCGGGGCAGGCCGGCCACCGCCTCGTGCGCGGTGACCACCGTGCCGTGCCGGTCGGCGACGAAGCCGAGCCCGCACAGCCGGCCCTGCTGGTCCCGGATCCGCAGCAGCGCCTGTGCCGGATCCCCCGCGAAGCCGGCGCCCGCACTCTCGCCCATCCCGCCAAGTCCTCCCGCCGGGCCGCTCCGGCCCCGGGCGGGGCCGGGTACGGCCGCCGTACACGCCGCCGGTCAGCCTGCCCCCCACCAGCCCCACAGCACCTCGCACGCCCCTCTCACCACACCGCTTCACTCCGTGCGCCCCCTGCCGTCCCGCCCGGCGCGCACCCCGCCCCGGACCACCCGGCCCGCCGTGCACCCCGTCT
>NZ_JOGH01000263.1:0-1942 GCF_000721345.1 Kitasatospora sp. NRRL B-11411
GGGTAGCAGTGGGGTACCGGTGTGCGGAGCGGAGGAGGGGGTGGGCCATGACCGGCTCGCAGGCGTCGAGGGCCCGGGTGGCGCGACGGATCGCCACGGCGGCGGCCTACGGAGGCGGTGGGCTGGGGCTGCTGGGGGTGGGGCTGGCGGGGGTGCTGCTGACCGAGAGCCGGATGGCGATCCGGGCGATCGGGGTGCTGGACGGCGATCCGCCGTTCGCGGACGGGGTGTACGGCGAGGCCTTCGCCGACCCGGAGGACTCCCGGCCGCCCCTGCTGCTGGCGTTCCTGGGCGATTCGACGGCGGCCGGGCTGGGGGTGCAGCGCCCGCAGGAGACGCCGGGTGCGCTGCTGGCGTCGGGCCTGGCCTCGGTCGCGGAGCGCCGGGTGCGGCTGGTGAACGCGGCGCGGACGGGGGCCCGTTCGTCGGACCTGGCCCGGCAGTTGGAGTCGGCGCTGCCGCAGCGGCCGGACGTCGCGGTGCTGATGATCGGTGCGAACGACGTGACCCGGCACGCCCCGGCGGCCCGCAGCGTGCGCGAACTGGGCGAGGCGGTGGGCGCGTTGGTCTCGGCGGGGTGCCACGTGGTGGTGGGCACCTGTCCGGACCTGGGCACCATCAAGCCGGTCCGGCCGCCGTTGCGCTGGGTGGCGCGGCGGTTGAGCCGGCAGCTCGCGGCGGCGCAGACCATCGCGGTGGTGGAGGCGGGCGGGCGGACGGTCTCGCTGGGTTCGCTGCTGGGGCCGGAGTTCGCCACCCGCCCGGAGCTGTTCGCCGCGGACCGCTACCACCCGTCGGCGCAGGGTTACGCGACGGCGTCGATGGCGCTGCTGCCTTCGCTGTGCGCGGCGCTGGACTTGTGGCCGCAGGAGTCGCCGGAGGCGGGCGGTGCGGTGGAGCCGCAGGCGGTGCTGCCGGTGGCGGTGGCGGCCGCGGCGGCGGCGGGGCGGTCGGGCACCGAGGTGTCGGCGGCCGGTCCGGCGAACGGCACCTGGCGGTGGGCGACGTTGAAGCAACGCTTCCGGCTGGCTCTGCCGGGCGGGGAGGAGGCCGGTGCGGTCGAGCCGGACGCCGACCGCCCGCCGCGGGGGGACGCGTCGGCGAACTCACATCCGGAGGCGGATGACGCCGGAGCTACCAAGCGGTAACTTTCCCGGGAGATCCGCCGGATCGCGTCCCGAGGTCACTCAGCGAGGAGCCCGCCATGCCCGAAGCCGTCATCGTCAGCGCCGCCCGTTCGCCGATCGGCCGGGCGTTCAAGGGCTCGCTGAAGGACGTCCGCCCGGACGACCTGACCGCGCAGATCATCGGCGCCGCGCTCGCCAAGGTCCCGGAGCTGGACCCGCGGCAGATCGACGACCTGATGCTGGGCTGCGGCCTGCCGGGCGGCGAGCAGGGCCACAACCTGGCCCGGATCGTGGCCGTGCAGATGGGCATGGACTACCTGCCGGGCGCGACCATCACCCGCTACTGCTCCTCGTCGCTGCAGACGACCCGGATGGCGCTGCACGCGATCAAGGCGGGCGAGGGCGACGTCTTCATCTCGGCGGGCGTCGAGACTGTCTCGCGCTCGATCAACGGCACCTCGGACGGCATGCCGGGCACCACGAACCCGCTGTTCGACGAGGCGCAGGCGCGCACCAAGCACCGGGCGGAGACGGGCGGCGGTGAGTGGCACGACCCGCGCGAGGACGGCCTGGTGCCGGACGCGTACATCGCGATGGGGCAGACCGCGGAGAACCTGGCCGCGCTCAAGGGCATCACCCGGGCCGAGCAGGACGAGTTCGGCGTGCGTTCGCGCGCGGGGGTGACGGTGGAGGGCGTGTCCGGGCTGAAGCCGGTGTTCCGCCCCGACGGCACCGTGACGGCCGGTAACTGCTGCCCGCTCAACGACGGCGCCGCCGCCCTGGTCGTCATGTCCGACACCAAGGCCCGCGAACTC
>NZ_JOGH01000264.1:0-2986 GCF_000721345.1 Kitasatospora sp. NRRL B-11411
GTTCACCCAGTACTACGGCGGCCGGACCCTGGACGCCTCCCTGCTGCTGATCCCGCTGGTCGGCTTCCTCCCCGCCGACGACGAGCGCGTCGTCGCCACCGTCGAGGCCGTGCAGCGCGACCTCGCCGAGGACGGACTGGTCCTGCGCTACGCCACCCGCCGGGAGGCCGCTGCGAACGTCGACGGGCTCGCCGGACACGAAGGGGCCTTCCTCGCCTGCTCGTTCTGGCTGGCCGAGGCACTGGAGGCCATCGGCCGCGACGACGAGGCACGCGACCTCTTCGATCATCTGCTGGGTCTGCGCAGCGACCTGGGGCTGCTCGCCGAGGAGTACGACCCCGTCGCCCGCCGCCATCTGGGCAACTACCCGCAGGCGTTCAGCATGTGGACCGCGGCCCTGCCCGCCGGTGCCCTCGGCGCCGCCCTCGCCCGATTCCCTCTGACCCCCGACGCCGGCCCGCGGGTGGCTCCGCCGCTGGAGCAGCGGGTGGAGGAGATCGCGGCCTCCGCCCGCAGCGCCGCCGACCACGCGGACGCGGGCCTGGCCGCCGATGTTCACCGCGGCGCCGCCCAGTTGCACTTCGACCAGGGACGCCCCGGGACGGCGTACGCGTTGTGCAATCTCCACACCGCCCTGTTCCTCCAGGCCCGCCCGCTGCCCGTTCCTCTCGCCATGTGCGCGCTGACGTCGCAGCTCACCCACGCCGAACTCCTGGTCCGCGAAGGCCACCCCGGCACGGCCATCGCGCTGCTGGAAGCCGTCTCGCTGGCGATCGGGACGAACCGGGACGCCGAGACCCCCGCCATCGGTACCTTGTCGTTGGCCGGCCTGAGCGCCGACGATGACGACCGCGCCGTGCTCTACGACTGGTGGGAGGGCGCCTCCCTGCTGCCTTTGGCCCACGCGCTGGCGCGCAAGGGCGAATGGGCGAGGGCCCGGGGCACCCTGATGGCCGACCCGACCCCGCCGCCCGGCCCGAGCGCCGCGCTGCAGCTCGGGACGATCGCCCTCGCTCTCGGCGGCCAGCACCAGATCGCCGCAACAAGGCTGGCCCGAACCCGCCTCGACCGCCACACCCCGTGGGAGCACGTCGTGGCCGCCGCGCTCACCGTGGCCTGCACTCTGCTCGGCCCCCGCCCCGACAAGCGCGTGCTCGCCGACCAGCTCACCGCGCTGTGCGAGGCCCACGAGACCTACCGGCCGGGCAGCAACCCCGAGTTCGATGCCGAGCTGACCCTCGTCTGCGTCGACCTGTGCACCGCCGCGGACACGCTGATGGCCGCCGACCTGCTCTACGCGACCGCCAGCGACTGGACGCTGGAGAGGCCCGACGGGTACAGCGCCCGCGCCCTGCTGGAGCACCCCCTCGCCGCCCGCCTCCCGGACACCGACCGCAAGGAGCTGGCGTCGATCGTGGCCACTGAGGCTGTCACCGCCGCCCTCACGACCGGCCCGTCGTGAGCACGCCGCCGACACCGGCCCACCGCACCGCCCGAGACGAGACGAAGGAACCCATGCTCGACCTGTCCGACCTGCCCATCCCGCTGCCCGGCCTGCCGCCGTTGCCGCTGCCGCGCTCGCAGTACCTGTCCGTCCTGTCGTGGACCACCGACCACGGCCAGGACCTCGAAGAGGTCTGCCTGATCGCCACCCGGTACGACCCGGACCTGGTCGTCCTGGGCGAGCTGCGCGAGGAGCAGGTCGAGGACGCCGCGCGGATGCTCGGCATGGACGCCCACCGCAGCGCCGGCACGGACGTCACCGCCCACCGCACCGTCATCTTCGTCCGGCGCGACGGACCGCTGGTCGCCCTGCGCAACCACCGGGGGCCTAACTCCCGGGACCCGCGAATCCCGCGGGTGAACGTCGAGTTCACCTTGCGCCAGGGCGTCGGCGGGCGCGTGCCGGGCAACTTCACCGTCGCCGGCCTCCACCTCAGCTACTGCTCGCCCACCGAGCGCTTGATCGCCGCCGAGAACGTATCCAACCTGCAGAGTCGGCTGCGCCTGATCATCGGCGACTTCAACGAGGACGCGGTCGGCGAGCAGGTCGACCGCAGCCGGGACGCGGACCACGCCCACTGGCACGACCGCTCACACCACGTGCACGGCACCGGCCGGATCACCGCGACCCGCGTGGATGAGGACCTCATCGCCCAGGGCCTCATGGACGTCGCCCGTCTGCTCGGCACCCAGGAGGCGATGCGGCCCACCAGCAGTACCGTGCTGCGCGCCCCCCGGACAGAGCCCGACCGGCCGCGGCTGCCGCGTCTACGCCGACGAGCCCCTGGCCCTGGCCGCCGTGCACCTGGAGGTGCTGGCCGGCTACGACGATGTCTCCGACCACCACCCGATCCTCACCGTCCTCGACCTGCCCGCCCTGCGCGAAGCCGTCGCCGCCGCAGCCGTCCGCCGCGACGCCCGCCGCCAGCAGCTGGCCGCCGACCGGGTCGAGTTCAAGGCGGCCCGCCTCGCCCGCGAGATCGCCGCCGGGATCCGATGACCCCCAGGGCCACCCCTGCCACCACCGACTTGAACGGAGAGACCCCGTTGGACGCCCTCCCACCGTTCGCCGACCTGCCCGTCGACGAGGAGGCCCTGCTGGCGCGCCTCGCGCATCTGCCGGCCGCCGCCGATGTGCCCACCGCCGCCGCGGCGGTCGGCATCCCGCCCCGCCTGGCACACGAGTTGATGCGCTCCCTCACCGGGAAAGGGCTGTTGACCGCTTCCCCCGGCGGCGCTGTGCGCGGCACCCTCTACACGCTCCACCCGGACGCCGCTGCCCAGGCCCGCGCCCTGTTCTCGCAGGTCGGTGGCGAGACCCTCAGACGCTACCTGGACGCCCTGGTTGAGAGCGCCGAGCAGGCCAGCCGACTGCCCACCCCCAACCACCTCCTAATGTTGTTGTCAAGCAGCTGATGTGACGGGGAGTGCATGCTCGTAGTGCTTCCCGTCACGAATGAGGGCCCAGAGGACGTTGACGCGT
>NZ_JOGH01000265.1:0-1717 GCF_000721345.1 Kitasatospora sp. NRRL B-11411
GCACTCCCCCGCCTGGCCCCCCGTCACCACCGCCGCCGCCCGCCTGGCCCGCACCCTGATCGCCAACGACCCCACACCACCGACTGAGGGGCCCCGGCCACCACGGCCGGGGCCCCTCCCACCCACACCACCCGGGTCAGCGCCCCGGACCCTCACCCACCCCCGCCGGCCCACCCTCCGGCAACACGAAGTGCGGGTTCTCGATCAGCCCCACCACCGCCCCCGAAGGCTCCAGCACCGTCCCGACCCGGATACCGCCCCCCACCTCCTGCACCCGCTCCCGCACCACGGCCCCCGCCGCCACGAACCGCTCCACCGCCACCGCCACGTCCCGCACCCCCCAGTACGACACCGGCCCGACCGCCGGATCCGCGTTCGGGTCCAGCCCCAACTCGTACCCCCCGACGTTGAACCCCACGTAGAACGGCTCGTCGAAGTACGGCTCCACCCCCAGCACCGAACTCCACCACGCCTTCGCCGCACCGAGATCCGGCGCGGGATGAATGACCGTCCGAAGACCGAGAAGCACGCCAACGTCCTTTCCGAAGAGCCGAATCGGCAGGACGCCGAGCCTAGTACTCCAGCCGTAGCCCTTGATCACTGGCGCGGAACGACCTGTCGCCGCCGCCCGCCCGCCGTCGATCGCGGGCGGCCTCATTCGGGCCGCTGCGCCGAAGTCGCCCGATCCCCCTCGATGCTGCTGGCCGCCTCGGCTGCTTCCCGGAAGGTGACGACCGCCTCGCCGTTCTCCCGCGCCCATGCGGTGAGCATCCTGATGGGCTCCTCCAGGGTCCGCCCGAGATCGGTCAAGCTGTACTCCACGCGCGGCGGCGCCTCGGCGTACGCGTGCCGCTCGACGAGCCCGTTGGCCTGGAGCCGACGCAACGTCTGGGTCAGGACCTTGCGCGAAATGCCACCGCTCAACTCGACCAACTCGCCGTGGCGCAACGGACCGTCGGTCAACGCGAAGAGCGTGACCATGGACCACTTGCTGGCGATGATCTCCATGGCCAGGAGAGCGGGACAGTCGGCAAGGAAGACAATTCCGGGTCGCAGGCTCACGCCCCGAAGGTTACCTGGAGGTACCTGACGGCCGCCTATCGTCGTCGAGGTGCGCACGCTCCCCTACTCGCATCTCGCACGATTGAGGTTTCAGCCATGTTCGTCTCCCTCGCCGTCGTCACCGTGGTCATGTCGGCGCTTCTCCTGATATCGGCCGGGGCCAAGTCCCTGCGGACGCGTCACATCACCGAGCAGATGTCCACCCTCGGAGTGCCCCAGCGCATGATGCCTTTCCTGATCAGCGCTCAGATCGCGGGCGCGGCCGGTACGACCGCCGGACTCTGGTGGGGCCCCCTCGGCATCGCCGCCGCGATCGGCCTGACGCTTTACTTAGCCGGGGCGGTCGCCTTCCACCTGCGCGTCGGCGACCACAAGGGCGCGTCTCCGGCGGCGGTCCTCGCCATGGCCTCCGTCGCCCTGATCGTGCTGCGCGCCGCCACCCTCTGACAGCGGACAGCCGGTCTGACGCCGGCCTTGATCGTGCCGATCGAGGCCGGCCTCCAGCCTCTCCGGGAACGCGAGAAAGCCCCCTGACTTCCCGTCAGGGGGCTTTCTCTGAATGATTGTTCGGCGGCGTCCTACTCTCCCACAGGGTCCCCCCTGCAGTACCATCGGCGCTGTGAGGCTTAGCTTCCGGGTTCGGAATGTAACCGGG
>NZ_JOGH01000266.1:0-1713 GCF_000721345.1 Kitasatospora sp. NRRL B-11411
CCTCCGAACCCCACGCCCCCAACCCACCGCAAGCGAACCGCCTCGCACGCGCCACCACGCCCCCGCCTCACCCGCCTCACCTGCCTCAGGCGACCCGCCCGCACCCCCCACCGCAGGCGCGTCTCGTCCCGCATGCGCCCACCGCCCTCCCGGCGGACCCTGGTGAAAGGGCTGTCCCCGGTTGGAGGAGGTGGCGCGATGCATCCGTTGGAGTTCCGCGTGGTGGATCTTCCCGGGGCCTCGCTGCACACGACCGCGGTGCTGGTGCTCGGGCAGCACCGGGCGGTGCTGGTCGGTGCAGGGTTGCGGTTGTCGGACGGACGCCGGCTGGTCCGGGAGGTGGAGCGCTCGGGGCGCCGGCTGGGCGCCGTCCTGGTGCCGCACCACGCGCCGGAGTGGTGGCTGGCGGCGGAGGTGCTGCGGGACGCGTTCCCCGAGGCCCGGCTGCTGGCTCCGGCCCCGGTGCGGGCCCGGATCGAGGACGACTACCCGGCCATCCGCGCCGAGTGGGCAGGTCTCGGGGAGGAACTCCCGTCCCGCCTGGTCGCGTTGGAGCCGCTGGAGGGCGACGCCGTCGAGCTGGAGGACCGCCGGCTGGAGCTGCGCGGGGCGTCCCTGGGGCTGCCGGACCACCACTACCTGTGGGAGCACCGGAGCCGGACGCTGCTGGGCGGGCCGCTGCTGTGGCAGGACGTGCACCCGTGGCTGGCCGAGGTCCCGCAGGCCGCCCAGCGCGAGGCGTGGATCGGTCTGCTCGACGAGATGGCCGACCTGGAGCCCCTGCGCACGGTCGCCGGCCACCGCCACCTGACCACGCCGGCCACCGCCCCGCCGCCCGACCCGGTCGCCTGGACCGGCGACTACCTGCGCGCGTTCGCCACCGAGCTGGGCAAGCCGGTCGGCCCGGACGAGGTCGCGGCCGCCCTGCTGCACCGCTACCCGTCGGCCGCGCTGCCGTCCGCCGTCGGCCCGGCCGTCCGGACCGCCCGGGAGGAACCGGCCGCCGCCTGAAGCACCCTGACGGCCCGTCACCACGCCCCGGCCCCGCCCTTCCCCGCTGTACCTACTGGTATGTACAGTGCTGCCCGTGAACGTACGGAACGACATCGCACCCCCGCCCGCCCCCACCGCGGACCGCCTGGTCGAGGCCACCCGCGAACTCCTCTGGGAACGCGGTTACACCGGCACCAGTCCCAAAGCCATCCAGCAGCGCGCGGGCGCCGGGCAGGGCAGCATGTACCACCACTTCACCGGCAAGCCGGACCTCGCGCTGGCCGCGATCACCCGCACCGCCGAGGAGCTGCGCGCCCTCGCCGACGGGCTGCTGTCCGGCCCGGGCACCGCCGTCGAACGGGTCACCGCCTACCTGCGCCGCGAGCGCGACGTGCTGCGCGGCTGCCCGGTCGGGCGGCTCACCCAGGACCCGGAGGTGATGGCCGACCCGGTCCTGCGCGCCCCGGTCGAACAGACCCTCGGCTGGCTGCGCGGCCGCCTCGCGGAGGTCCTCGCCGAGGGCCGGGCGAACGGGGAGCTCCCGCCGTCCGTCGACCCGTCCGGCACCGCCGCGACCGTGGTCGCCGTCCTCCAGGGCGGCTACGTCCTGGCCCGCGCGGCCGGCGACACCGCCCCCTTCGACCAGGCGGTCACCGGCCTGATCACCCTCCTCGCCCCACCCGCCTGAAGCCCCGGCCCGAAACCCGCCCGCCCCAAGCC
>NZ_JOGH01000267.1:0-1772 GCF_000721345.1 Kitasatospora sp. NRRL B-11411
CCTGCACACCATCCGCCACACCAGCGGTTCCTGGCAGACCGCCGGCGCCATCCCGCTGACCGGCGTCTACGGCAACCACTACGCCGCCAGCATCACCGGGTCCCTGTGATGGTGACGCGCAGGCACCACCGGCACCTCCGCCGGGCCGGGCTCGGACTGCTGGCGGCCGTGGTACTGGCCACCCTGCCGGGCTGCGCGAGCCAGGCGCCCGGCACGGCCGCGGCCCCGGCCGCCCCGGCCGCATCGGCCACCCCGTCCGCCCCGGCGGTGCCCCTCCCGGTGGCCGCTGAGGCCGCCGCTCCCGCTCCCGCCACTGCCACTGCTACTGCCACTGCTTCCGCCTCCGCCGAGGTCGGAGCGCAGGGCACCCGGCCCGCCGCCCCGGCGCCCGGCGCCACCGTGCAGAGCCTGCCGACCGGCAGCCTGCGGGTGGCCGGGGCCGCGCAGGTGACCGCCGAGATCTCCGGCCTCGCCGCACCGGCGAAGCTGACGACCGGCGGCCCGGCGGTGGAGTTCACGGCCACGCTGCGGAACACCGGCAGCACCGACTACCCGTCCGTGGCACCGCTGTTGAGGTTCGACCAGTACGACGGGGGCGCTGCCCCGCTCGGCTCGGTGCCCGGCACCCTGGAGCGCTTCGACCAGGCCGCCGGCACCTGGCGGCCCGCTCCGCTCCCGCAGGCGGCCGGCATGGACTACCTGCTCGCGGCGGACGGCCCGGTGGCCCTCCCCAAGGGGGCCGAGGTGAGCGTCCGGTACCGGATCGCCCTCGCCCCGGGCCTCCGCCCCGGCAGCACCGCGCTGCACCTCCTCGCGGTCTCGCTGCCCGACCACCTCCAGGCCGGCGACAGCCGGCTGCCCGTCTCCATCGGCTGATCCGGGCCGCCCGGACTCCCGCTCCACGCAGGGCCTCCGCTCCGCGCACGGCCCCCCGGTCCGCACTGCGGACCGCCCCATGACTTCACCACCAGTCGGACCACTCCAGAGAAGGACCACAGCCATGACCAAGAACGTCACCCGCCGCCTGCTGACCGCCACCGTCTCCACCGGAGTCCTCGCCTCCGCCCTGGTGTTCGGCGCCCAGAGCGCCCAGGCCAGCGTCGGCTCCAGCATCATCAACATCGCCTCCGCCAACCTGAACAACGGCCCGTGCAGCACCAACAGCGCGGGCGGCTCCGGCTACTACAACAGCTGCAGCGAGGCGTGGTGCGCCGACTTCGCCAAGTGGGTCTGGGCCCAGGACGGTGTCAACGTCTCCGGCCTGACCGCCGGGGCGGGCAGCTTCGCCCAGTACGGCTCCGGCCTGCACAGCACGCCGCACGTCGGTGACGCGGCGGTCTTCAACTACAACGGCAACGGCTACGCCGACCACGTCGCGCTGGTCGCCTCGGTGAACACCGACGGCACCGTCTCCACCATCGGCGGCAACCAGAGCAACCGCGTCACCTGGGGCAAGATCACCGCCAGTGGCTACTACGGCTCGCAGAAGGTCAGCGGCTACGTCACGCCGATCGGCGGCCGCGACGACAACCCGGCCCCGGCGCAGACCACCACCTGGAAGGCCCAGGTCCTGGTCAACGGTGGCGGTGGGATCTACCACGCGATCCGGGACTCGTCGGGCAACTGGTCGAGCTTCGCGAACATCGCCTCCCAGACCGGTGACATCGGGACCGTGGGGTCGATCGCGGACGCCGGCATCAACGGTGTCGGGTGCGGTGACGAAGGTGTCGGCGGTGTCGGTGGGTGGTGACCTGCACGTGCTGGCGGTGGCG
>NZ_JOGH01000269.1:0-1491 GCF_000721345.1 Kitasatospora sp. NRRL B-11411
CCGCACCCCACCGCGCTGCCCCGCACCCACACCCCCCATCCCCCCGTCGGCCAAAAACAAGCACGCGTGCTTGATTTGTCCCCGGGTTGCTGCCAGGCTCGACCCCGACCGGACACGCGCCACCCCCGGCCGCTGCCACCACCAACGGCGGCCGGAAACAGCGGAGTTGGGGAGACATCGTGCTGCGGATCGGCAATGCGTCGGGGTTCTACGGAGACAGGTTCGACGCGTTCCGCGAGATGCTGACGGGCGGCCCGCTGGACGTGCTCACGGGGGACTACCTGGCCGAACTGACCATGCTGATCCTGGCCCGCGACCGGCTGCGCGACCCCGCCCGGGGCTACGCGCGGACGTTCCTGCAGCAGGCCGAGCAGTGCCTCGCCGAGGCGCTCGACCGCGGCGTGCGGATCGTGGTGAACGCGGGCGGCCTCAACCCCGCCCGACTCGCCGAGGCGCTCCGCGAACTCGCCGCCCGGCAGGGCCTCCGGGCCAAGATCGGCCACGTCACCGGCGACGAACTCCTGCCCAGGGCCCACGAGTTCGGCTGGACGGGCGAAGACCCGCGCCGCCCGCTGCTGGCCGCGAACGCCTACCTGGGCGCGTTCGGGATCGCCGAGTGCCTGCGCGCGGGAGCGGACGTGGTGGTGACCGGACGGGTCACGGACGCCGCCCTGGTGGTCGGACCGGGCATCGCCCACCACGGCTGGACCCCGGACGACCTGGACGCGCTGGCGGGGGCGGTGGTGGCGGGCCACGTCCTGGAGTGCGGGGCGCAGGCGACCGGCGGCAACTACGCCTTCTTCGCCGAGCACGACGTCGACCACCCGGGCTTCCCGATCGCCGAACTGCACGCCGACGGCAGCAGCGTGATCACCAAGCACCCGGGCACCGGCGGCGCGGTGACCGTGGAGACCGTCACCGCCCAACTCCTGTACGAGACGGGCGGACCGCGCTACCTCGGCCCGGACGTCACCGCCCGCCTGGACACCGTGACGCTCACCGCCCAGGGCACCGACCGGGTCCGGATCGACGGGGTGCGCGGCGAGGCCCCGCCGCCCACCCTCAAGGTCGGGCTGAACCGGCTCGGCGGATACCGCAACGAGCTGGTGTTCGTCCTCACCGGGTTGGACGTCGAGGCCAAATCCGCCCTGGTGCAACGGCAGTTGACCCGGGCCCTGGCCGCCGACCCGCCGGCCGCACTGCGCTGGACCGAGACCCGCACCCAGCACCCGGACGCCGACACCGAGGAGCGCGCCAGCACCCTGCTCCGGCTCACCGCCCGCGACCCGCAGGAGCACAAGGTCGGCCGCGCCCTCACCGCCGCCGCCGTCGAACTCGGCCTGGCCGGCTACCCGGGCTTCCACCTGACCGCCCCGCCCGCCCGGCCCAGCCCCTACGGCGTGTTCGAGGCAAGGGAGTTGAACCAGAAGGCGGTCGACCACACCGCCCACCTGCCCACCGGCACCCCGGTCCCCGTCCCCCGGGCCCCCC
>NZ_JOGH01000270.1:0-1433 GCF_000721345.1 Kitasatospora sp. NRRL B-11411
CCCCGCACCCCCACCCGCCTCCCCGGACCTGCTGTTCGTCCCCACCAGCGCCCGCCACGGCTGGCTCTGCCCGAACGAGTCGCACACCCGCCTCGCCGTCGTCTACCCGGTCTCCGCCGCCCCCGTCCCCGGCCCGCACACCCCGCCCCCCAGCCTGGGCCGCCTGCTCGGCAGTGCCCGCGCCCACCTCCTCACCGCCCTCGACCACCCGCGCGACACCACCCAACTCGCCACCCGCACCGGCCTGAGCCCCGCCACCGTCGACGACCACCTCACCGTCCTGCTCGACGCCCGCCTCGTCGCCGGCCCCGCCACCACCGGCCGCTACTACCGCACCGCCCTCGCCGAGGCCCTGCTCTCCGCCCAGCCCGGCTGACCAGCCCCCAGACGCTGCTGGCAGCCCCGGAGCCGCCCCTCGCCCTCAGCTTCCCTACTGCACCGCGCTGGGCTCCCGCTCCCCCGCAGCGGCCGCCACCGCCGTCACGCCGCCCTCTTTCTGCCGCCACCCCGACACCGCCGCCTGCACCAGGTACACGGTCAGCAGGATCACCACCGCCACCAGGCCGTCCGCCCAGAAGTGGTTCGCCGTCACCACCACCACCCACACCGTCACCACCGGGTGCAGCACCATCAGCCACCGCCACGGCCCGCGCGCCACCGAGACCACCGCCACCGCCGCGATCACGCACCACGCCACGTGCACCGAGGGCATCGCCGACAGCTGGTCCGCCACCACCCCCGCGACCGCGTTCCCGTACACCGACTGCCCGTACTGCTCCGCCAGGTCGACGAACCCGTTCCCCGGCAGCATCCGCGGCGGCGCCACCGGAATGAACTGGATCAGCAGGCACACCGCCGTCGTCGCCACCACCGTGGTCCGCACCCACGCGTACCGCGCCCGGTGCCGCAGGAACAGCCAGAGCAGCACCACCAGCATCACGCCGAAGTGCATCGTCGCGTAGTAGTAGTTCGCCCCCTGCACCAGCCACGGATGCCCCACCACCGCCCGCTGCCACGACGCCTCGTCCGGCAGCCCGAACTCCCCCTCCGTCCGGTGGATCCACTCCGCCCGCTCCAACGCGTGCCCCGTCCCCACCAACGACAGGTGCCCCACCACCTGCCACAGCGCGAACAGCGCCAGCAGCGTCCCCGCCTCCCGCAACACATCCGCCGCCGTCCCCGCCCGACGCCGCCGCCCCTCCCCGCCGGCCCGCCGAGCCACCCCCCGCCTGACCGCGAACGCCGCAGCGTACAGCGCCGCGGAGGCACCGGCCGAGGTTTGCCACGTCAACGTCAGGTTCTGCATTGGCGCAGGTTACCCGGCAAGCCCCCGAAACGCGAGAAAGCCCCCTGACTTCCCGTCAGGGGGCTTTCCCACAATGATTGTTCGGCGGCGTCCTACTCTCCCACAGGGTCCCCCCTGCAGTACCATC
>NZ_JOGH01000271.1:0-1343 GCF_000721345.1 Kitasatospora sp. NRRL B-11411
CTGTCGCGCGTCAGGCTATGTGGCAGGGCTCGTTTCTTTCGGGCCCTGCTGCGCAGAGGAGTCTGATCGTTCATGGCAAGGCCAGCGGCGGTGCCGCCGGAGGAGAAGGTCCGGATCGTGCTGTCGATCCTGGCCGGTGAGATGACGGTCGCCGAGGCCGCGCGGCGGGCGAAGGTGTCCGAGCAGTCGATCGGGAACTGGAAGCGGCAGTTCCTTGAGTCCGGCCGGGCCGGCCTGGCGTCCGGGAAGTCCGGTCCCAGCAGCCGGGAACAACAACTCCAGTCCCAGATAGCGGACTTGACCCAGGCCCTGGGCGACGCCGCCGTCGAGCTACGGGTGTGGAAGAAGTCCGCGGAGGGCCGGCTGGGCCCTTCGAAGACCTTGAGGTGATCCGCGTGGATGCGGGCATGCCGACCGCGAGGTTCTGCAGGCTGATCGGCGTGCCCGAGCGGACCTGGCGCCGCCACCAAGCCCGAGCCCGCTGTGGCGCTGACCTGCGGGGACCGTGGCCGCGTCCCGCCCGGGAACAGGTGCGGGACGCCGCTCGCCGACACGCGCTCGCCCACCCGGCCTGGGGCCACCGGAAAGTCTGGGCGATGTGCCGCCACGACGGCCACGACGTGTCGCAGGCGACCGTGCTTCGGCTGCTGCGGGACGAGGACCTGCTCCTGGAGGCGAACTACCAGCGCGAACGCCGCCAGCTCGCCGCCCGGCGCAAAGCGGCCTTCGCCACCGAGCCGACCGGCCCGAATCAGGTCTGGCAGCTGGACTTCTCCGAGTTCGAGACCACCTCGGGCGGAGTCTGGCGGCTGGCCGGCTGCCGGGACTACTGGTCGAAGTACGAGCTGGGCTGGCATGTGGCGCCCACGGCGAACCAGCACGACGCGATCGCCGCGGTCGAGCTCGCCCTGGCCGAGGCCGAACGCCTGGCTGGGCACCCGTTGGTCGCCCCCGCCCCGCGCGACGCGGACGGGGCAGTCCAGCCGCTGGTCACGATCGTGACCGACAACGGCGGCCCGTTCCGCTCGTTCCGATTCGAGGCGTTCATCGCCACCCGTCCCGAGCTGCGGCACGTCCGCACCCGGGTCCGCACTCCAGGCCAGAACGGCTCCCGCGAGCGCGGCTTCGGGTCACTGAAGTACGAGAAGCTCTTCCTGGAGGAGATCCCCGACGCCCTGGAACTGGTCCGTCACGCCGAGGACTACCGGCGCGAGTACAACACCGTCCGCCCGCACGAAGCGCTGGCCTGGAACCGCCCGCACGACGTCCACACCGGAGTCGCCGACCCCCTCGTCCCCAACTTTCCCGACCCCAAAATCATGTCAGCAAGTTGAAGCGGGACA
>NZ_JOGH01000272.1:0-1306 GCF_000721345.1 Kitasatospora sp. NRRL B-11411
GAGCCGAGGATCCCCGTATGACTGCCAATTACATTGCCGCGATCGATCAGGGCACCACGTCGAGCCGGTGCATCGTCTTCGGTGCGGACGGCCGGATCGTGTCCGTGGACCAGCAGGAGCACGCGCAGATCTTCCCGCAGCCGGGTTGGGTGGAGCACGATGCCGCCGAGATCTGGACCCGGGTGCGGTCGGTGGTGCGCGGTGCGCTGGAGAAGGCCGGGCTGTCCCGGGAGGACATCCGGGCGGTGGGGATCACCAATCAGCGTGAGACGACGGTGCTGTGGGACCGGCACACGGGTGTGCCGGTGCACAACGCGCTGGTGTGGCAGGACACGCGGACCGAGGCGTTGTGCCGGGAGTTGGGGCGCAATGTGGGTCAGGACCGGTTCCGGCGGGAGACGGGTCTGCCGTTGGCGTCGTACTTCGCGGGGCCGAAGATCCGCTGGTTGCTGGACAACGTGGAGGGGTTGCGGGAGCGGGCCGAGGCGGGGGACATCCTGTTCGGGACGATGGACACCTGGGTGATCTGGAACCTGACGGGTGGTGTGGACGGCGGCAAGCACGTCACGGATGTGACGAACGCGTCGCGGACGATGCTGATGAACCTGCACACGTTGCAGTGGGACGAGAAGATCGCGGAGTCGATGGGGGTGCCGCTGGCGGTGCTGCCGGAGATCCGCTCCTCGGCGGAGGTGTACGGCGAGGCGGTGGGCGATCTGGCGGGGGTGCCGGTGGCCTCGGCGCTGGGGGACCAGCAGGCGGCGCTGTTCGGGCAGACCTGCTTCGACGAGGGCGAGGCCAAGTCCACCTACGGGACGGGGACGTTCCTGCTGCTGAACACGGGTGAGAAGATCGTCAACTCGTATCACGGGCTGTTGACCACGGTCGGCTACCGGATCGGGGAGCAGAAGCCGGTCTACGCGTTGGAGGGTTCGATCGCGGTGACCGGGTCGCTGGTGCAGTGGTTGCGCGACCAGTTGGGGATCATCTCCACCGCGGCGGAGATCGAGACGCTGGCCAGCACCGTCGAGGACAACGGCGGTGCGTACTTCGTGCCGGCGTTCTCGGGGCTGTTCGCCCCGTACTGGCGCTCCGATGCCCGGGGGGTGATCGCGGGTCTGACCCGGTATGTGACCAAGGGGCATCTGGCGCGGGCGGTGCTGGAGGCCACCGCGTGGCAGACCCGCGAGGTGGTGGACGCGATGCAGAAGGACTCCGGGGTGACGTTGACCGCCCTGAAGGTCGACGGCGGCATGACGTCCAACAACCTGCTGATGCAGAACATCGCGGACGTCCTCGACGCCCC
>NZ_JOGH01000273.1:0-1298 GCF_000721345.1 Kitasatospora sp. NRRL B-11411
GGGTGGGGGTTCGTCGGGTGTTCATGGGGGGGGCGGGTTGCGGTGGGGGCTCGTTGGGATGGGGCCGGGAGGTTGGGGGCGCCGTTTTCGCGGCCGTTTCAGCTGCTCGACCGCTGGACCGCTCGACCGCTCGACCGCTGGACCGCTCGATCGCTCGACCACTCGACCCGAGGGACGGAACCCGTGACCGAATCGCGCATTCCCGAACGTCGTCGTCGCCGCTTCCTGTCGTCGGCGGCCGTCGCCCTGGCGGCCCTCGTCGTCGGGGGCCTGACCGCAGTTCCGGCTCCGGCGGTCGGTGCGGTGGCCTGGCCCGGTAGTTCCGCCGTCAGTACTGCGGACGGCTCCAACGTGTTCGGCTCCGATCTGTCCGGCCTCTACCAGGAGGGCGGTGTGATGTGGGGCGTGCAGAACTCCGGCAAGCTGTGGCGGATGGTCCCGAACGGCTCCGGCGGCTGGAAGCCCGACACCGCCAACGGCTGGGGTTCCGGCAAGTCGCTGCGCTTCACCGGCGGCACCGGCACCCCGGACGACGAGGGCGTCACGCTGACCGGTGCGGGCTCGGCCGGCGGGGTGTACGTCTCCAGCGAGCGCAACGCGGACTCCTCCTCCACCAGTCGGCTCTCCGTGCTGCGCTACGACGTCTCCGGCAGCGGCGGCACGCTGACCGCCACCCGCGAGTGGAACCTCACCGCGGACCTGCCGTCCACCGGCTCCAACCTCGGGCTGGAGGGCATCACCTGGGTGCCCGACGGCTACCTGACCGGCGCGGGCTTCAAGGACGCCTCGACCGGCGCCGCCTACGACCCGGGCCGCTACGCGGCGCACACCGGCGGGGTGTTCTTCGTCGGCGTCGAGGGCAGCGCCAAGGTCTACGGCTACGTGCTGCTGGAGTCCGGGGGCTTCACCAAGGTCGCCACCGTCAGCAGCGGCATGGCCGGCGTGATGGAGCTGTCCTGGGAACCGCAGGCGCACCGGATGTGGGTGGTGTGCGACGACAACTGCTCCGGCCAACTGCGCACCTTCCAGGTCGACGGCAGCGGCGCGTTCGCCCTCACCGCCGTCTACAACCGCCCCGCCGGGATGGCGAACCTCAACAACGAGGGCTTCACCCTGGCCGGTGCCGACGAGTGCGTGGGCGGCAGCAAGCCCGTCTACTGGGCGGACGACAGCAACACCGGCAAGCACGCCCTGCGCAAGGGCGGCATCACCTGCTGACGGAGCGTCGGCAGCCCCCGGCCCCTCCGAGCGGGCGAGGCCGGGGGGCTCAGGAGGGGGCGGGCGGATCGGCGTCGGGG
>NZ_JOGH01000274.1:0-1290 GCF_000721345.1 Kitasatospora sp. NRRL B-11411
AGCCGCCCCTCCCGCACCGCCGCCCGCAGCGCCCGCACCAGCCGCCCGGCCAGCTCCCCGCCCCCCGGCTCCCACGCGATCAACAGCTCCCGCACCCCGACCACCTCGCATCGACCGACCGACCGGCCCGCCCAGCATCCCATCCCCCACCCCGATTGGTCCTCTGCTCAACCCACCAAGTGGCCCTGTGAACCGGACCACCCGGCTCCTAGCGTGGAACCCGTGACCGACACCACCACCCCCGTCCCGACCCCCGTCCCGGCCCCCGTCCCGACTCCCGCCGCGCTGTCCCGCGGCCGTTCCCCGCACCTGACCGGCACCCTGCGCGCGGCCGGCGCGATGACCGTGCTGGGCGCCTCCACCGGCGTGACCGCCGCGTTCTCGTCCTATCCGCTGGCCGGCGGCCAGGCGCTGCGCTACACCCTGGCGGCGGCGATCCTGCTGCCGCTGGCCCGCCGCCGGCCGCGGCTCGCGCACCGGCTGACGCCCCGTGAACTCGCCCTGCTGCTGGCGCTGTCCGCCACCGGCCTGTTCGGGTTCAACCTGCTGCTGGTCGCCGCGCTGCGGCACACCGACCCGGCGGTGGTCGGCAGCGTGGTCGGCTGCACCCCACTGCTGCTCGGGGTGGCCGGTCCGCTGCTGGCCCGCCGCCGCCCGGCGGCCCGGCTGCTGGCGGCGGCCGTCCTGGTGGTGTGCGGCGCGGCGCTCACCCAGGGCTTCGGCCACGGCGACGCGCTCGGCCTGCTGTACGCGACCGGCACCCTGCTGTGCGAGGCGGCCTTCTCGCTGCTGGCCGTCCCGCTGCTGCCGCGGCTCGGCCCGGTCCGGGTGTCGGCGTACACCACCCTGCTCGCGGTGCCGCTGTTCGCCGTGGCGGCGGCCCTCTCCCCGGCGGCGCTGCGGATGCCGACCGGCGGGGAGCTGCTCGCGCTGCTCTACCTCGGGCCGGTGCTGACCTGCGGGGCGTTCCTGCTCTGGTACTCGGCGCTGACCGTGCTCCCGGCCGACCGGGCGGGCCTGTTCGGCGGCCTGATCCCGCTCACCGCCACCCTCTCCGGCGCGGCCCTGACCGCGACCGCCCCCACTCCGCTCCAACTGCTGGGCGCCGCCCTGGTCACCGGCGCCCTGCTGTTCGGCGCAGCAGCCACCTGACGCCCCGACCGCAAGCACCGCACCACTCGCCCCGACGCCCACCCGGTGCGCCCCAGCCACGGGCACCCCGCCAACCGCCACCGGCCCCGGCCGCCCCGCCGCCTTCACCACCCCGCTGCCCCCGGCCATGGGCACCCC
>NZ_JOGH01000275.1:0-1245 GCF_000721345.1 Kitasatospora sp. NRRL B-11411
CGATCCGGCCGTCCGCACCGAAGACGATGCACCGGCTCGACGTGGTGCCCTGATCGATCGCGGCAATGTAATTGGCAGTCATACGGGGATCCTCGGCTCCGGGCGTCGACGGGCGGTGGTGACCATTCGTCAGTCCCCGTGCGCGCGGGTCCGGCAAACCAGGCGGGCTCGCGGACCACCGGAGCCTTCGGCCGGGGCGTTCAGCAGTGTTCGACCATATCGAACACCACTCGGGAGCCGACCGCAGCCGGATGCCCCTGCTCACGGATCGGTGCGTCCTCCGCATCCCCCCGACCTGCCAGAAGCGGGACGACGCGCCCCCGAAGACCGTATGACCCGGCCACCGCGCCGTCCCGCCCCTGTCCCCGCCCTCGCCCCTGCCCCCCACCCCCGCCGCGGCCGCTACGCCCGGCAGCGCAGCATCGTCAGCGGCGGATTCGCGGCCAGGTCCGCCCAGAACTCCGCGCCGAACGCCCGCAGGCCCTCCGCCGACACCTCCAGCGGCACCCACTCCAGGTCACGGAACCCGGCCGCCCGCAGGCAGGACTCGTACACCTCGCGCGACGGCGGATTCGCCAGGAACGAGATCGGCGGCTCCAACAGCGCCGTCACCCGCACCCGCGGCCCGACCTCCGAATCCGCGCCCGCCCGCTCGCACCGGAAGCCGTACCGGTCCAGCGGCGGCCCGTCGAACCGGAAGTCCGGACTCTGCCCGAACACGAAGAACCCGCCGCCCGGCACCAGGCTCCGGTGGATCCGACGGCACATCCGCTCCACCGTCGCCACGTCCGGCGCGTAGTTGAACGCCTGCACCGCCACCGCGAGGTCGAACGGCTCCCCGAACTCCCGCAACTCCGCGATGTCACCCACCTCGTACTCCACCCCCAGCGGCTCCCGCTCCTCCGCCGCCAGAGCCGCATCCACCATCGCCGAGGAGATGTCCACCCCCAGCACCCGCGACGCCCCCCGGCGCCGCAACTCCCGGCTGTAGAACCCCGTCCCCGACGCCAGGTCCAGCACCGACCGCCCCCGCACGTCCCCCACCAGGCCCAAGAACCCCGGCACCTCGCCGTACCGCGCCAACGGCAGCGTCTTGAACCCCTCGAACGCCTCCCCGATCCCGTCGTACAGCTGACCAACCATCAGTCCGGTCCCCTCCGTCCATGGCGTCGGCCCCAGCCGCGGCCCCTACCCGAAATCCTCCCGCCGCCCCACCCGCCCCCCGTACTGGCCGAACCCACGAAC
>NZ_JOGH01000276.1:0-1207 GCF_000721345.1 Kitasatospora sp. NRRL B-11411
CCCCGCCGCCGCCCGGATCGCGCCCGGCCTCCCCGCCCCCGCCTCCGCCGCCGGTGCATCCGAAGCTGACCGAGGTCGGGACGTTCTCGGGCAGCCAGGACCCGCGTGCCAACCAGGAGTTGGGCGACCGGATGACCGCGTTGCAGGTGCACACCGAGCAGGTGTACGCGCAGATCCAGGAGAACCTGGGCAAGTTGGGCCTGGGCGAGGACGGCCCGACCGGCACCCTGCAGTACAACCTCTGGTCGGGGCCCGAGAAGTCGGCGTCCGACCCGAAGCTCGGCCCGGCCTACGGCAACGACCCGGCGAGGACCGGGGAGGGGCAGGCCGCCGCCGCGCCCGGGTACCTGATGAGCTCGACGCCCGAGCACTTCCGGGCGCTGGACGAGATCAAGCAGGGGTACCCGGACGGGAAGATCCCGTCCGACCCGCCTTACCAGAAGGACTTCACCGCCTGGCTGCGGCAGCAGGAGGGGCAGGGCCTGCCGTACGACCCGAAGGCGGCCCAGCAGAAGTTCCACGAGCTGTGGCGGGCGGCCGGCAACCACGAGGGCACGGCGCTGCTGCCGGACGGCTCGATCGCGGTCGGCGAGCACGGCGCCAGGTTCCAGAACGCCTGGGACCGGGCCTCCGACGAGGTCGCCCTGCACGCCACGCTGTCGATGTCGGGCGTGCGCAGCTTCGGTCTCGACGAGGTCAACCTGGCCACCGGACAGGGCACCGCGCACCCGAACCCGATGGGCACCGTGCAGGTCCGGCAGGAGATCCCGATGGTGCGGCGGACCGCCGACGAACTCGCCGGGTCCCTGCACGAGAACGTCCAGGCCCGCCGGGACATCGCCGCCGCGGCGGGTGACCCGGCGCTGCGGGAGGACCTGGCCGGGCTCGCCGACCGGGCCGACCAGGGCATCCGGAAGTTCAAGGAGGGCGCCGACCTGCTCGACCCGGCGAATCCCGCCGCGGAGCGCGCCCGCAGCGCCGACACCATGATCGCGGGACGCAACGAATTCCTCGGCGCGGTGGGCGAGTTCGACCAGCGGCTGAACGGCCTGGGCCTCCCGGCCGCCACCGACCACGGCGCCGCGCCCCGGACCTCGCCGGAGCCGTCGCCGGAGCCCCCGCAGGAGCACCCGCAGGAGCACCCGCAGGAGCAGCCGCGAAACGACGACCGGGGCACCGGCCCCGGGGACCTCCCGCCCTCCCCGCC
>NZ_JOGH01000277.1:0-1204 GCF_000721345.1 Kitasatospora sp. NRRL B-11411
CCCCGACCCCCCGTCAGACCCCCTGCCGCCACCGGCCGGGCGGGTACGGTGGGGTCCATGCTGATCTGGATCAACGGGCCGTTCGGCGGTGGGAAGACCCAGACCGCCCACCACCTGGTCCGGCGGCTGCCCGGCGCCGTGGTCTGCGACCCCGAACACCTCGGCTTCGGCCTGCGCCGGATGCTCCCGCCCGCGCTGCGCGCCGACTTCCAGGACCTGCCCGCGTGGCGCCGCGGGACCGTGGAGATCCTCGACCTCGCCGTCCGCGAACACCCCGGCCCGGTGATCGTCCCGATGACCGTCACCCACTCCGGCCACTTCGCCGAGACCGTCGGCCGCCTGCGCGAACTCGGCCACGACGTACGCCACTTCACCCTGCTCGCCGAACGCGCCACCGTCCTGCGCCGCCTCGCCGAACGCGACCCCGTCCACCGCCTGCGCCACCTCGCCGGCCTGGGCGGCCCGCCCCGGCGCGAGAGCTTCGCCGTCGCCCGCCTCGACGACTGCCTCACCCGCCTCGCCGCCCCCGCCTTCGCCACCCACCTCGCCACCGACCACCTCACCGTCCGCCAGACCGCCGACCACCTCGCCACCCTCGCCGGCCTCCACCTCCGCCCCGACACCGACACCCCCCTCCGCGCGAGCCTGCGCCGCGCCGCGGTCAAGATCCGCCACATCCGCTTCGACTGAACCCCGCCGCCCCGCCGGGTACCGCGGAAACCCGGTCGCACCCGGTCCCGGCGGGCCCCTACCCTGACCGGCATGGCCCACGCGAAGACCTCCTACGTCTGCCTGCCCTGCCGGGCCTCCTACAAGCAGCCCTACCTCGGCGACCACACCCGCCGCTGCGCGCGCTGCGCCGAGCCGCTGATCCACGTGGGCTCCGCCTTCGCGGCCCCGCGCCGCCGGGACACCGCCGCCTGGCGGACCCTGTCGGTACTGCTGCACGCCGGGATCCGCTTCCACAAGGGCTGCTGCGGGGGCCCCGGTTACCGCCCGCGCACCCTCGCCGAGGTCCGCGAACGGATGGCACACGCCCGCACCACCGGCGAACCGTTCGCCCGGGCGCTGGTGCGACGCGAGCTGCCGTAGCCGCAGGCGGCCGGTTCAGCGGGTGGCGGCGGCCGCCAGGTGTTCCGCCCGGCGGGCAGCGCGGGGTGGGCCAGGGCGGCGGCGCGGCTCCGCGGGGTGGCGGGGGGCGGGG
>NZ_JOGH01000278.1:0-1364 GCF_000721345.1 Kitasatospora sp. NRRL B-11411
CACCTCCTAATGTTGTTGTCAAGCAGCTGATGTGACGGGGAGTGCATGCTCGTAGTGCTTCCCGTCACGAATGAGGGCCCAGAGGACGTTGACGCGTCGTCGGGCCAGGGCGAGGACGGCCTGGGTGTGTCGTTTGCCTTCGGCTCGCTTGCGTTCGTAGAAGCGGCGGGACTCCTCGCAGCTGCGGATGCTGATGAGGGCGGAGGTGTAGAGGTGTAAAAAACGCGCTGCAGGCCTCGGTGATAGCGCCGGGGACGGTGCAGGTTGCCGCTGATGTTGCCGGAGTCGCGGGGCACCGGGGCGACTCCGGCGAAGCTGGCGTGGCGATCACTTCGGCGAGGTCGTGGTCGCGAAACCGGGCCGCAATGAGCTTGTCGATCTCGGCGATCTGCTCATTGAGGCCCATCACCTCCTTGGCCAGGGTGTGGATCACCTGCGCGGCGATCTTCTCCCCGGGAAGGCTGGTGTGCTGGCGCTCGGCCGCCTCCAGGGCGGCCCGGGCCAGGGTGTCGGCGCCGCGGACCTTGCGGTTGCGCAGCCAGGTCTCCAGCCGGCCGCGGCCAATCCGGCGCAGGGCGGCCGGGGTCTGGTAGCCGGTCAGCAGGACCAGCGGACCGACATTGCCCAGGTCCAGGACCCGCTCCAACGCCGGGAAGATGCCGGTGAGTTGGCCGCGCAGCCGGTTGATCCTGCGGGTGCGGTCGGCGGTCAGGTCGGAGCGCCGGTCGGTCAGGATCCGCAGTTCGACGGCGTGCTCGTCGTCGGGCCGGATGACGGCCAGGTCCCGGCGCATCCGGGCCTGGTCGGCGATGACGACGGCGTCCTTCGCGTCGGTCTTGCCCATGCCCCGGTAGCCGGCCGAGGCGCGGTTGACGGCCAGGCCGGGTATGTAGACCAGCTGCTGGCCGTGGTTGAGGAGCACGTTGACCAGCAGGGCTGCCATGCCGTCGGCGACATCGACCGCCCAGAGAACGTCCTCGTCCAGCGCCAGCACGTCGGCGAGCAGGTCCAGCAGTTCCGGCTCGTCGTTCAGGACCCGGCGCGAGAGCAGCTTCCTGCCCCCGGTATCCAGGACCACGCAGTGGTGGTGGGTCTTGCCGATGTCCGTGCCCGCCCAGATCTGGGCCACCTGCTCCTCCGGTCGTTCGATGCGCGCTGTTCGTCCGGACGACCTCGCCGGCGTGGTCCTACTCAGCGGTGCACCCGAGGGGCCCGCAGCTCCTAATCAGCGGTCGAGTCGTCGTGAGACGCCGGGCGGCCAGGTGATGGGAGCCATCGCGTGCAACCGCCTGAAAGCCATACCCGGCGCCTCTGGATCTCTGGACCTTACGACGGCCCGTCCAACCCACCAACAACGTAGGACC
>NZ_JOGH01000279.1:0-1162 GCF_000721345.1 Kitasatospora sp. NRRL B-11411
CATCGCGTGCAACCGCCTGAAAGCCATACCCGGCGCCTCTGGATCTCTGGACCTTACGACGGCCCGTCCAACCCACCAACAACGTAGGACCGCCTGACGGTACGTCAGATCGAGGCGCCGAGCCGGGCGGCCGCCTCGGTGGCGGCGGGGCCCCAGCGGTCGGCGCCGGCGGTGAGGCGGTCGCGCAGGCCGCGCAGTTCGTGGCGGGCCAGGGCGGGCAGCGGGGCGCCGTCGAGGACGGGGGCGAGGGTGGCGAGGGCGGTGTGCGGGTCGTCGGCGCACAGGTGGCAGTCGGCGGCCCGGACGGTGAGCATGCTGCGGGCGGCGGGGAGTTGGCCGTCGCCGAGCAGGTCGAGGGCGGCGGTGGCGGCGGTCAGCGCGCGGTGGGCGAGGCGGGGGTCGGCGGTGGCGGCGGCCAGGTCGCGCAGGGCGGCGGAGGAGCCGGATTCGACCCGCAGGCGCAGGGCGGCGGGGGCGAGCCAGGGGACGTGGTCCTCGGTGTCGACGGTGGCGGGCCGGTCGAGGTGCTGGCGGGCGCGGCCGATGTGCCGGACGGTGGCGCGGACGTCGCCGGCCAGGGCGGTGGCGCGGGCCTCGCCGAGGGTGGCGAGGGCGTCGGACCAGTGGCGGCCGGGGGCGGCGCGGCGGATCTCGCGGGCGTAGTCGCCGGCCGCGGCGGGGTCGTCGTCGAGGAGGCCGAGGACGGCCATGTCGCTGAGGGCGGCGGCCTGGGTGGTGGCGTCGCCGGCCAGCGCGGCCCAGCCGAGGGCGCGGTCGAAGCAGGCCATCGCGGTGGCGGGGCGGCCGCCGTGCAGGCGCAGGCTGCCGGCGGCGTGGGCGTACTCGGCGGCGAGCCGGGCCAGTACCCGGCGGTGGCGGGTGGGGGCGTCGGCGAGGCGGGCGACGACGGCGCGCAGGGTGCCTTCGATGACGGTGCCGGGGCCGCGTTCGCCGACCGCGCGTTCGCGCAGGGCCCGTTCGGCGCTGTGGAGTTGGGCGCCGAGGACGGCGGCGAGGGCGTGCACGGTGTCGGTGTCGAGGGGGGCGGCGGGGTCGGCGCAGAACGCGGCGTGCAGGGCGAGGGCGGTGGCGGGCGGCGGGAGGTGGCAGCCGGTGGCGCCGTGCAGCGGGCACTGGACGTCGTGGTCGGGGAGGGTGGCGG
>NZ_JOGH01000280.1:0-1155 GCF_000721345.1 Kitasatospora sp. NRRL B-11411
GCGACGACGATCTTGGCGGAGGTGGTGGCGCGGCTGGGGGCGGCGGCCGCGTTAGAGCTTGCGAAGTCCACTGAGGACCCTTTCGAGCAGCGTGACGTCGGGCTGGTTGCCGGATTCGCCGCCGGCTGCGGGCTGGTGGATGGCGACCAGGCCGGCCTCGGCCAGGTCCGCCACGAGGATGCGGGCCACGCCCAGCGGGAGGCCGAGCAGCGCGGAGATCTCGGCGACCGACTTCACGTCGGTGGCGCACAGCGCGCAGATCCGCTGGTGCTCGGGGAGCAGGGTGGCCATCCGGGCCGGGTCGACCGCGGCGGAGACCAGGGCCTCCAGCGCGAGTTCGTAGCGCGGCCGGGTGCGTCCGCCGGTCATGGCGAAGGGCCGGATCAGCGGCTCGGCGTCCTCCTCCTCGTCGAGGTACTCCTCGACGTGGCCGGGCTGCTGCTCCTCGTAGCGGTGCGGCAGGCCGGGGTCGGCGAACGCCTCGTGGCCGGGGTGGGCCTGGCCGTATCCGTCCGGCTGCTGGTACCAGCGCGGGTCGGACTGCGGAGGCAGGTACGGCTGGCCGCCGTTGAACTGCGGCGCGTACTGCGGCTGCTGACCGTGGCCGACGCCGGGAGCCCCGAAAGCGTCGTGGCCGGAGCCCGCGTACGGGACGCCGTACTGGCCACTGTGGTCGGGCGGTGTCACGGTTCATCTCCTCAAAGGGTGCGGCGGTGCGTTGCTGGCCGCGTCGCCGGGGAGCGCCGTGGCCGGTGGTGCGAAGGCCGTACAACGCCCGGTCCCGAGGCCGCCGAAGCGACCTCGGGACGGGCAATTGAGGTCTTTCGAATACCAGGACGGTATCCGACGAACCGTCAGTGCAGGAGACTGCCCTGGAGTTCGGCCCGCAGCGCGGGCGTCAGGACCGCGCCGGCGCGGTCCACCAGCAGGGCCATCTCGTAGCCGACGAGACCGATGTCGGAGTCCGGCGAGGCGAGGACCGCGAGTGCGGAGCCGTCGCTGATCGCCATCAGGAACAGGAACCCGCGCTCCATCTCGACCACGGTCTGGGTCACGTCGCCGCCCTCGAAGATGCGGCTGGCACCCGAGGTCAGCGAGGTCAGTCCGGAGGCGACGGCGGCCAGCTGGTCGGCGCGGTCCCGGGGGAAGCCCTCG
>NZ_JOGH01000281.1:0-1153 GCF_000721345.1 Kitasatospora sp. NRRL B-11411
GGGTGGGGGCGGGAGTGGGCACAGTTCGGGGTGGGTGTGGGGGTGGGACGAACTGATGGATCGTCAGAGTCTTTATTTCGTCGGTGAGTTCGGGACCGCTGGTGCGGCGGCGCAGGGGCGCGAGGGCCCGTACGCCCGGTACGGTCGCCGTCACCAGGCCGCTGAGCACCCCGCGCGGTCCGCACTCGACGAACACCTCGACGCCCTCCGCGTGCAGCAGCCGGACCGCGTCCGTGAACCGGGTCGGGCGGACGAGGTGGGCGGCGACCAGTTCGGCGACCGCGTCGCCGTCCTCCACCCGGCGGCCGAGGATCGCCGAATGCAGCAGGTACCGGGTCGGACCGGTGTGCAGGGCGGCGGCCCGTCGGGTGAACTCGCTTGCCACGGAAGCCAGGAGGCGATGGTGGAAGGCGTACGGGACGGACAGGGCGGTCGCCCGGACGCCCACCGCCTCCGCCTTCCGCCGCACCCGCTCCAGGTCCTCCGCCGGGCCGGACACCACGCACTGGCGCGGGCTGTTGTCGGCGGCCACGCTCACGCCCCACTCGCCGAGCCCGGCCAGCAGGGCCGCCGTCCGGGCAGCGGACAGCTCCAGCGCCACCATGCCGCCGGGAGGCGGGGGTTGGGCGGCGAACGCGTCGTCCCGGGCGGCGACCAGGGCGAGGCCGTCCGCCAGGTCGAGGGCGCCGGCGGCAGTGAGGGCGACCAACTCGCCGAAGCTGTGACCCAGCAGGACGTCGGGGGTGAGGCGGTGGCGCTCGGTCAGGAGCCGGAACAGCGCCATCTCGGCGGCGAACAGGGCGACGTGCAGATCGGCCGGGGCCTCCCGCACCAACTCCTCCAGCGCCGGGGCCCGTTCGTCGAGCAGCAACCGGGACGGGGCGGCCCGGCCGAGCCGGACGGCCACCGCGTCCAGCTCCCGCAGGGTCTCCGCGACCAGCGGCTCGTCCGCGGCGAGCCGGCCCAGCACGCCGGGAAGGTAGGCACCCTGGCCGGGGAACACGAAAGCGCAGCGCTCGACCACAGCAACTCCTCAGTGCAGAGCGACACTTGGAAGAATCGGGAGTGGGAGGGGAGTGGGGGAGGCAGCCGGGAGCGGGAGCGGGAGTGGGAGGAGGAGGGGAGAGGTGGCCGGGAACGGGAACGGGAACGG
>NZ_JOGH01000282.1:0-1135 GCF_000721345.1 Kitasatospora sp. NRRL B-11411
CGGTTGACCCCGCCCCCGGAGCGCCCGTGGCCCCCTGCCCACCGCCACCTCGCAAAGCCAACCGCCCGGAGCGCCCGTTGACTCGCATCCCCACCAAGTCCCGCCCCCGGAGCACCCGTTGACCCCCGCCCGCCGCGCCGAGCGCGCGGTGTACCTGCGCAGCCACCCGCTGCTGTTCGCCCTGCTCGCCGCGACCCGGCACCGGCCGGTGCTCCGGGTCGGCCGCACCGTGCTGGTGCACCACCCGGACGCCTACCGCGAGGTGCTCACCCGGGTGCCGCTCGACCGGACGGCCGAGCACACCACCGGCGGCACCGCCGCCCGGCTCACCGGCGGCAGCCTGCTCTTCGACCAGCAGGGGGCCGAACACCGGGCCTCCCGACGGGAGTTGGCCGCCCTGCTGGGCCCGGCGGGGGCGGCCGCGCTGGAGCCGGACTGGCAGCGGATCCTGGACCGGCACCTGGCCGGCCTCACCGCGCCGGTCGACCTGGTCCCCGCCGTCCGCGAACTCGCCGGGGCGACGGCCGCCGCGCTCACCGGCAGCGACGCCGACCCGGTCCGTCTCGCCCGCGCCGCCGAGCGCGCCGCGGCCGCCACCGCCCGCGCGCACCTGCCCGCCCTGCTGCCCCGTCCGGGCGGCGCCCGCCGGGCCCGGGCGGCCGCCGAGCGGCTCCGGCTGCTGCTGCCCGACCCGCGCGACGCGATGCTCGCCGTCGCCGCCGTCAACACCACCCTCGCCGCGCTGCCCCGGGCCGCCGCCTGGTGCGCCCGCGAGCAGCTCTGGGACCGCGCCCGCGAGGACGCCCCGGCGCTGGCCGCCGAGTTGCTCCGCCGCACCGCCGCCTCCCCGGTCCTGCCCCGGGCCGCGGCCGCCGACGCCGCCGTCCTCGGCCACCGGATCCGCCACGGCGACCGCCTCCTGCTGGTCGCCCGGCACGCCGCCGAGGCCCACCGCGACGCCCCCGCCCACCCGCACGCCGCCCGGGCCCCGTTCGGCTTCGGCCCGCACACCTGCCCGGGCGCCGGCCTGGCCCGCGCCCAACTCGCCCTGCTACTCGGCACCCTGGCCCCGCACGCCCCCCGCGTCCTGCGCACCGCCCCGCACCCCGGCAGCGCCCTGCCCTCCTACCGCAGC
>NZ_JOGH01000283.1:0-1089 GCF_000721345.1 Kitasatospora sp. NRRL B-11411
CTAGGGCGTGTATCTGGTTGTGATCAATTTGCGGGTTTCGCTCTCGTGGTGGCCCTTGGTTCGGTAGATCGTGTGGTGTGACGCGAGTGCAACTGACAGATGCCGAGTGGGAGTTCATCGAGCCGTACCTGCCGGTCGGTGAGTACGGCCCGTACCCCGAGCGGTTGCGTCGGCAGTTCGAGGGCGTGATCTGGCGGTTTCGGACGGGCGGGCAGTGGCGGGAGGTGCCGGGCGAGTTCGGGGCCTGGTCGACGGTCCACAACCGCTTTCGGCAGTGGAGGGACGCCGGCGTGTTCGAGGCCTTGCTGGAGGGCGCGATCGCGGAGGCAGCGAAGCGGGGCGAGGTGGACCTGTCCCTGGTCAGCGTCGACTCGACCACCGTCCGGGCCCACCACGACGCCGCCGGGATGCATCTGGACCCCGACACTCTCGCCGACCTGGAGAAGGCCGCCGAGGAAGCGGAGAAGGCCCGGCAAAAGGGGGCTGCACGGAGGGACAAGACGGGCAGGGCGCCACGGACGAGCGGCGGCGTGTGCGCCGCAGACGCCGGCTCCGCCTGAAGGCCGCCCTGCTCGGACGGTCCAGGGGCGGCCAGACCAGCAAGGTCCACGTCGCCGGCGAGCGCAGGTGCCGTCCGCTGGCCTTCGTCCTGACCGAGGGCCAGGCCGCCGACAGCCCGCAGTTCATCCCCGTGCTGAAGAGGATCCGGGTTCGCGGGCCGGTCGGCCGCCCGCGGACCCGACCCGGCGCGGTCGCCGGGGACAAGGCCTACTCGTCCCGCGGCAACCGCAACCACCTGCGCAAACGCCACATCAAAGCGGTCATCCCGGAGAAGAAGGACCAGGCCGCCAACCGTAAGAAGAAGGGCAGCGAAGGCGGCCGCCCCGTTGGCCACGACACCGAGCTCTACAAGGACCGCAACACCGTCGAGCGCCTGATCAACAAGCTGAAGGCCTGGCGAGGCATCGCCACCCGGTACGACAAGAAGCCCGAGAGCTACCTCGCTGGCCTCCGCCTTCGCGGCGCGATGATCTGGCTCAAAGACCTCACCAAGCCCGCCCCTTGATCACGACCGAATACGCTCCCTAG
>NZ_JOGH01000284.1:0-1074 GCF_000721345.1 Kitasatospora sp. NRRL B-11411
GGGGCCGGCTACTCGGGGGCCGGGCGGGTGCGGGCGTGGAGGTGGCCCTCGGCGGGGTGCGGGGGGCGGGGCGGGAGGGTGGACTCGAGGGGGAAGCCGGCTTTGCGGGCGACGTGGCAGGAGGCGGGGTTGGCCGCGTTGTGGATGAGTTCGAGGCGGGTCAGGGCGAGGCCGTCGGCGGGGGAGAGGGCCCAGGCGGAGAGCAGGGTGAGGGCGCGGGTGGCGAGGCCGCGGCCGCGGGCGGGAGCGGCGGTCCAGTAGCCGACCTCGGCGGTGGGGCCGGTGCCGCCGGGGCGTTTGAGGGCGATGTGGCCGGCGATCAGGCCGTCGGCGAGGACGGCGTAGCTGAGGAGTTCGCCGGTGGCGCGGTTGGTGCGTTGGGTGGCGATCCAGTGCAGGGCGGCGTCGCGGTCGTCGATGCGGCGGGAGGACCAGCGGCGGATCTCCGGGTCGGCGAGCAGCGCGGTGAGGGTGTCGGCGTCGGCGTCCTCCCACGGGCGCAGGTGGAGGTCGGCGGTGCGCAGTGCGGTGGTGTCCGGTGTCCTCGTCATCCCAGCCCCCCGGTTCCGGTACGGACGAGGACCGTACCGTACCGGATCGGCCGGGTGCCGTTCCAGCTGCGGTGCGGCGATCTGACGGTGCGTCAGGAGGTCGCAGGGCGGGGCGCACGAGGCGCACGCGGCGGTGATCGATGTGCTTCCTGATGGGTCGTCAATTTTCTTGTACGGCACCGCGGATGTTCGTATTCCGCTTACCATTCGGCCAAAAGGGGTGCGTCCTGCGCCGTTCCGGTGATCCTTCCGCGGCGGTCCGGCGCGCCTTCCGGAGCGACGACGAGAGCAGGGCATGACCCAGACAGAGCAACAGACCAGGGCGCCCGTACGGGGCGCCGGTCGGCGGCGGGCCGAACGGGCCGCCGCCGTGGTGGCGGCCTTCGCGGCGGCCACCGCCGTCGCCGCCCCCTCGGCCTCGCCCGCCTCGGCGGACGGGTCGGTGACGGTGCGGGTGGTGCGGGCGGTGGACGAGAGCGGGACGTGGAGTCCGGCGCTGGAGCCGGGCCTGGCCGGGGTGACG
>NZ_JOGH01000285.1:0-1002 GCF_000721345.1 Kitasatospora sp. NRRL B-11411
CTAGATGGTTGATGCCAAGGGCACCTGAAGCGCATGAGATGAAGCGAGGGAGTCCAAAGGTCGGTTGTGACGCCTGACCTGGACTCCCTCGCGACCGCACTCTACGTGAAGACCGACGACCTGCTGAAGCAATCGCCGTATCTGGCCCCATGGCGGCCCGCGATCGGCCTCAAGCCGAGGCTGACGGACGCCGAGCTGGTGACCCTGGCGGTGATGCAGGCCCTGCTCGGCTTCACCTCCGAGCGCCGCTGGCTCCGCCACGCCACCACCCACCTGCGGCACCTGTTCCCGTACCTGCCCGGCCAGTCCGGCTACAACCGGCGCCTGCGCAAGGCCGCCGACCTGATCGCCCACGTCAACCGCCTGCTCGCGGCGGACACCTCGCTGTGGACGGACGATGTGTGGGTCGTCGACTCCACCCCGGTGGAATGCGGCCGCTCCCGTGAGACCGTGAAACGCTCCGAGCTGGCCGGATGGGCGGAGTACGGATACTGCGCCAGCCACTCGCGGTTCTTCTGGGGACTGCGGCTGCACCTGGTGTGCACACTGCACGGCCTGCCGGTGGCCTTCTCCCTGACGGGCGCGAAGGCCGCGGAGCGCGAGGTCCTGCTTGACCTCCTCGCCACCGAGCAGGACCTCGTCCGCAACCGGCCCGACCAGGTCCTGCTCGCGGACATGAACTATTACGGGCGCGCGTTCGAGTGCGAGTTGGCCGCCACCGGCGTGCGACTACTGCGGCCCGCCCGCAGGGGCGAGCCCCCACGAGCCGGATCGGCGCTGTTCAAACCGCTGCGACAGGTCATCGAGTCGGTGAACCAGACCTTCAAGGCCCAACTTGACCTCGAACACCACCAAGGCCGCACCAAGAGCGGCGTGACAGTCCGGGTCCTGCAACGCGTCCTCGCCCTGACCAGCGCGATCTGGCACAACGACCACACCGGCCAGTCCGTCATGCGCTCCCTGACCGCCTACGACCACTAACCCTTCGCATCAACCATCTAG
>NZ_JOGH01000286.1:0-997 GCF_000721345.1 Kitasatospora sp. NRRL B-11411
AGAAAGTGTGGGGTAATTGGCTGGCTACTGATCGTTGAGGTCGTCGGCAAGGCGGCGGGCTGCTTCGGTCTCGATGGGACCGCGTGGTTCGATCTCCTCGCCGGCGAGGCGGGCGGCCATGAGGCGGATCATGGCGACCTTGATCATCGCTTCGGCGTGCGCGGTCTTGCGCTCGTAGTCCCTTGCCAACCGTCTGCACCGTCCCAGCCAGGCAAATGTCCGCTCCACCACCCACCTGCGGGGCAGCACCCGGAAGCCTTTCACATCCGCGTTGCGCGGCACCGCCACGATCTCCAGGCCCTCGTGCGCCGTGGCCCAGCCGACCAGGCCGGCGTCGACGACATTGACGTAGCCGCCGTCGACCCAGACCAGCCCGACCTGCGGGAACAGTTCCCGGATGCCGGTGAGGACCAGCTTCGCGCCCGCCCGGTCCTGGACGGAGGCCGAGTGCACCACCGCCCGCAGGACGAGGCCGCAGGTGTCCACCAGCAGGTGCCGCTTGCGGCCGCGCACCCGCTTGCCGGCGTCGTAGCCGATCGCCTGTCCGCCTTGGTGGCTGCGGGCCGACTGCGAGTCGAGCACCGCCGCCGAGGGCTGCGGGTCGCGTCCGTCGGCGGCGCGTACCTTCTCGCGCAGTGCGTCGTGGACCCGATCCCAGGTCCCGTCCGCACTCCAGGCGCGAAACCACCGGTAGGCCGCGTCCCACGGGGCGAGGTCGTGCGGGACCAGCCTCCACGCGCAGCCACTGACCAGCACGTACAGCACGGTGTCCACGACCAGCCGACGCGAAAACTTCAACGGCCGGCCCGCCCTGCGCGGATCGCGTCGCGGCAGCAGCGGCTCGATCACAGCCCACTGAGCATCCGTCAGAGACGACTCGTAGGACGGCTTGCACGCACAGACACACATAGCGGCGATCATCGTGGACACCTCGACCGCGACGACCACCGCCAGTGATCACGCCACGCAGTTGATCAATTACCCGACACTTTCTGAG
>NZ_JOGH01000287.1:0-972 GCF_000721345.1 Kitasatospora sp. NRRL B-11411
CGAGGGCTTCCCCCGGGACCGCGCCGACCAGCTGGCCGCCGTCGCCTCCGGACTGACCTCGCTGACCTCGGGTGCCAGCCGCATCTTCGAGGGCGGCGAGGTCAACCAGACCGTGGTGGAGATGGAGCGCGGGTTCCTGTTCCTGATGGCGATCAGCGACGGCTCCGCGCTCGCGGTCCTCGCCTCGCCGGACTCCGACATCGGTCTCGTCGGCTACGAGATGGCCCTGCTGGTGGACCGCGCCGGCGCGGTGCTCACGCCCGCGCTGCGGGCCGAGCTCCAGGGCAGCCTGCTGCACTGACGTCCGGCCCCCACCCGATCCCGACTCCTTCGCACCACCCTCACCGTGCCGGACCCAACCCGACCCCGGGTCCGGCACTCCCACCCCAGGTCTTCGCCGTACGGTGACTGGCAGCCCGTCAGTCAACGGCCCCGCGGGCTCCGGCCGCGACGACTGCAGCACAAGGAGGACGCATGACCCCGCCCCCGACACCCGCCGGCGCGTACGGCAACGGGTACGGAAACGGCTACGGCGGCCAGCAGGCCGGTGGGTACGGCGGCCAGCAGTCGGACGGCTACGAGCAGCAGCCGCTGGTCCGCCCGTACGCCATGACCGGTGGACGCACCCGCCCCCGCTACCAGCTGGCCATCGAGGCGCTGATCTCGACCACCGCCACCGCCGCCCCGGGCGGGCTGCTCCCCGAGCACGCCCGGATCGTGTCGCTGTGCCGCGAGGTCAAGTCGGTCGCCGAGATCTCCGCGCTGGCAGGTGTCCCGCTCGGGGTCGCCCGCATCCTCGTCGCAGACCTGGCCGAGGCCGGCCTGGTCGCCATCCACCAGCCCGCCGCCGCGGGCGAGTCGGGCGGTACGCCTGACGTCACGCTGCTCGAAAGGGTCCTCAGTGGACTTCGCAAGCTCTAACGCGGCCGCCGCCCCCAGCCGCGCCACCACCTCCGCCAAGATCGTCGTCGC
>NZ_JOGH01000288.1:0-966 GCF_000721345.1 Kitasatospora sp. NRRL B-11411
GCGCAGCACCTGGGCCAGGGCCAGCGCTTCTGGTCCGCGGTCGTGGCCGCGGGCGCCTCCGACACGCCCCCCCCGCGTCCGACCGCGGCCGCCCCCACCCACCGCCTTGAACAAATCGTTTCCGTCCACCGAAACCTTGATGATAGACAGTCAAGGTGCCTATCGATCTTGACTTCCCGACCCTGCTGAGCCTGCTCGAAGACCGCTCCACGGCCTTCCGCGAGGCCCTGGCCGCCGCGCCCGACCTCGACGTCCAGGTCCCGACCTGCCTCGAGTGGACGCTGTACGACCTGGCGCAGCACCTGGGCCAGGGCCAGCGCTTCTGGTCCGCGATCGTGGCCGCGGGCGCCTCCGAGACGCCCCCGCCGCGTCCGACCGGGGCCGCCCCGACCGACCGGGAGGCCCTGATCGCCTGGTTCGCCGAGTCCAACGAGCAGCTCCTGGCGGCGCTGCGCGAGGCCGGCCCCGAGGCGCCCTGCTGGGGCTGGTGGGAGCTCGCCCAGTCCCCGCGGAACACCACCGGCGCGGTCCGCCGCCGCCTCAACGAGACGGCCGTCCACGCCTACGACGCCCAGCTCGCCGCCGGTGTCGCCGCCGAGGTGCCCCGCGAGGTGGCCCTCGACAGCGCCGAGGAGTTCCTCCTCACCTGCTGCTCCACCACCGTGGCCTGGCCGCACACCCCCGCCGTCCTCGCCTTCCAGGCCACCGACGGCCCCACCTGGCAGCTCACCCTCTCCGCGAACGGCGCCCACGCCACCCGCACCCCGACCACCCCCACCCCGGGCACCGCCACCCCGGACGGGACCATCCGCGGCACCGCCGCCGAACTGCTCGCCGTCTTCCACGGCCGCATCCCCATCGAGGCCCTCCACCTGGAAGGCAACGCCGAGCTCTTCCACCAGCTCTACGACTGGGACCCGGAAGCCTGAGCACCCCCGCCCCACCCCGCCCCACCCCCTCCCTGCC
>NZ_JOGH01000289.1:0-983 GCF_000721345.1 Kitasatospora sp. NRRL B-11411
CCCCGACAACATCGGCGTCTTCCGCCCCTCGACCGGACAGTTCCACCTGCGCATGGACGACGGCAGCCTCAAGATCCTCGACTGGGGCCAGGCAGGAGACCTCCCCGTCTCCGCCAACTTCGACGGCGGCAACGGCGCCCCCGCCGGGAACATCGGCATCTGGCGCCCCTCCACCGGCCAGTTCCACCTCCGCAACGACGACGGCTCTCTCACCGTCCTCGACTGGGGCCAGCCGCGGCAGACGACCCAGAATCGGCCCATCTTCGAACTGAATCAGGGACACCCATAGCATGAACCGCATCGCGCGACCTCGCCTCACAGCCATAGCCGTCGCCACCGCGCTGGCCTCCGCCATCCTCGCCGCCGCACCGGCTGTCCATGCCGAGGGGACCGATCTTTCCGACCCGGCTGCGGTGACGCTCCTGGCCGACTACTCCTGCGGATCTGTCAGCGGCAGTGACAACGTCATCGCCGCGCGGCTCAGCCCCGCGCTCACCGGTTCGCTCAACAACTACCTGACCGCTTACCGGGTGTCCTGCGCCCGTGCGATCATCAATGCCGTACAGTCCCGTGGCTTGTCCCATCGGGCCGCTGTCATCGCCGTCACCACCTCCATCGTCGAGACCACCCTGCGAAACGTCCCCGGCGGTGACCTGGACAGTGTCGGCCTCTTCCAGCAACGCGACAGCTGGGGGTCCTTCGACCAGCGGATGGACCCGACCTGGTCGACCAACGCCTTCCTCAACCAGATGCTCAAGGTGAGCAACTGGCAGACCATGCCGGTCGGTGACGTCTGCCAGGCCGTCCAGATATCCGCCTACCCCACCCGGTACCAGGCCCAGGCTCAGGACGCCGAACAGATCGTCGACGCGGTCCTTGCCGACACCACGACTGGTGACGAGCCGGTGGCCGGGAACTGGGATGCCGGCAACGGCAGCCCGGCCGGGAACGTCGGCGTCTTCCGCCCTTCGACCGGGCAGTTC
>NZ_JOGH01000290.1:0-868 GCF_000721345.1 Kitasatospora sp. NRRL B-11411
GGAGGGTGGTGAGGAGGGTGCGGAGGGCGGTGCCGAGGTCGGCGGTGAGGGCGGCCTCTTCGCCGGTGCGCAGGGTGTGGCCGATCCAGGGGAGGGGGTCGTCGGCGTCGCAGGCTTCGCCGAACAGGGTGGCGAGCAGCGGGGCGGGGTCGAAGGCGTCGTCCTGGAGGCCGGGGGCGGCCAGGGTGAGGACCGCGGACACCAACTGGTGGCGCAGGGCGGGGAGGACGGGGCCGGTCACCGGGGGAGCGTACCGGCCGGGTGCGGACGGTCAGGCGTAGGGGGCGAGTTGGGGGTCGACGGGGGCGTCGGTGAGGCGGTTGGCGAAGGTGGAGAGGGTGTAGGCGCCGATGCCGAGGACGATTTCGAGGGCGTTGCGCGGGGTGAAGCCGTGGGCGAGGAAGGCGGCGAGGTCGGGTTCGGGGACGGCGCCGGTGTGGTCGAGGACGCTGTGGACGAAGCGGCGGACGGCTTCCAACCGGGCGTCGGGGAGGGGCTGCTGGGTGCGCAGGGCGGTGATCAGCTCGGGGGCGGCGTCGAGCCGGGTGAGGGCGGCGGTGTGCATGGCGACGCAGAGGTGGCAGCCGTTGCGGGTGGCGATGGTGAGGATGACGGTTTCGCGGACCGTCGGGTCGAGTTCGGTGCTGTCGAAGAGGGCGGTCAACTTGAGGAAGCCGTCGAGGAGTTGGGGGGAGTGGGCGAGGCGGGCCGCGGCAGAGGGGAGGTAGCCGAGGTGGCGGGTGACCTGGTCGAGCTGGCGGCGGGCGGCCGGCGGGGCGGTGTCGGGGGTGAGGTCGGGGAAGTGCGTTCCCGTGGAGGAGGGGGTGGGGGTGGCGGCGGAGGTGGTGGACATGGGTGGGCCTTTCGG
>NZ_JOGH01000291.1:0-837 GCF_000721345.1 Kitasatospora sp. NRRL B-11411
GCTGCGGCGAGGTCGCGGGTGAGGGTGCGGACGGCGGGGGTGGCCGGGGCGGGGGCTCCGTGGTCGCGTTCGACGGCGTACGCGGTGGCGGCGTCGGCGAGGCGTTCGGCGTGGACGGTCAGGCGCAGCCAGTCCGGGCCGGCGGGGGTGCCGGGGCTGAGTTCGGCGGCGGCGGTCTCGGCGGCGGCGCGGGCCTGGGCGAGCGTGCGGTAGGCAGTGCGGCGCAGTTCGGCGCGGCGGGTGTCTGCGGGGTGCGGTTCCTGGCGGCCGGTCAGCAGGACGTGGTCGAGGTAGCGCTGGGTGTGCCGCAGGGCGTGCGCGGCCCGCTGGCCGACCCGGGCCCGAGTGTCGGCCAGCCCGGGGAGGTGGCCGACCAGCAGGACCAGGGCGCAGGCGAGGGTGGTGTCGAGCAGCCGGGCGGGGGCGGCGGCGCGGTCGCCGCCGGTGGTGACGAAGGCCAGCACGGTGACGGTGATGACGGCGGTCTGCGCGGCGAAGTGCCGCTGGGCCACGGGTATGAGCGCCCCGGTGACGGCCACCGCGACGACCGGCCACCACGGCCCGGACAGCACCGGCCCGAGCCCGGCCACCAGCAGGACCCCGGCGACCGTCCCGGCGAAACGGTTGACCACCCGGGAGAACAGCGGCCCCAGGTCCGGCTTGACCAGGAACGCGGCCGTCACCGGCAGCCAGTACCAGTGCCCGGCCCGCAGCCCGAGCGCCAGCGCGGCACTCCCCGCCACGCACACCCCGACCCGCACCCCGTACGCCCGCCCGGCCCGCCCCCACGGCCGCACCCCGGGCACCGCCCCGCGCCGCACCCCGCGCCGCGCCCCC
>NZ_JOGH01000292.1:0-833 GCF_000721345.1 Kitasatospora sp. NRRL B-11411
ATCTTCCCCCGGATCTTCCCCCAGCCCCGCCCCAGGACCGGGTCCGGGCCTCCCCCACAGCGGAGCGTTCGTCTGTTCGTCGGGTGAAATCCGCGGCACCAGCGCGACACTTCAACACCAAATCGTGACGCTGAGTATCGAAGGCCGCCGCCCGAGTGACGGTCCGTCATGAAAGGGGGGCGCTCGCGTGCCCGGTCCGCGCGGGTCTCGTTGGGTGGGGCATGGAAAAGATGATCACTTGCGCCTCCGCCGGACTGCTGCTCCTGGCCGCTGCCGCCGCCCCCGCGGGCGCGGTCACCGCCCAGCGCTCCGGCGCCCACCTGCTGCGCGGGCACGGCGTCGCGGCCTGCCCGAGCGACGCGTTCTGCCTCTACGAGCGCGAGAACTACAACGGACAGGAGAACGGCCGGATCTGGGTGTTCCAGCAGGAGAAGGGCGGCGCCGGCACCCCGCGGCTGGACCTGGTCCGCACCGGGACGCTCGGCTTCGGCCGCTCCGCGGTGGCCAACGACAAGCGCTTCGCCACCATCCGGCTCTCCCCCAACCCCTGCTCCACGGTGCACAATCCGGCCCGCGACTGGGAGTACCTGATCTTCCTCCCGGACAGCGGCTACCCGGACCGCACCGCCCGCGTCCCCGACCTGAGCAAGGCGAAGGGCATCCACCACACCGCGCGGGAGGTGGACGAACAGGGCCGCCAGGTGGTCTCCGGACGCACCCTCGACCTGGACAACCGGGCCCGCTGCCTCCTGTTCGACGAGTCCACACCCGGCCTGTAGCACCCGGCCCGCAACACCCGGCCCGTAACACCCGACCGACCCACTGCCCCACCC
>NZ_JOGH01000293.1:0-809 GCF_000721345.1 Kitasatospora sp. NRRL B-11411
GGATACGGGCGCACCATTTCAGCTGGGAATCGAAAGCGGCCACCAGCAGAGCTGTTCTCATACGTCCCTCGTGATTCCCCTCGGTGCGGCCCGGCTCGATGATCCACTCATACGCAGCCCCGTTGACGCCGGTCAGGCTAATCCGCGCGAACCCGCCCGATGCTCATTTCTCCTGACAGTTCAGGCGCTGTCCCCGCGACGTTCGCCGGGCGGACACCGGGGACGGCAGGTGGTGGAAGAAGAGGTTGAGGGCGACGGCGGTGAGGGTGCCGAGCATGATGCCGCTCTCGAAGAGCGCCTGGAGCTGACGGGACGGAAGGTGTTCGGCGAATTCCGGATAGGCCGTCGGAAGAAATCCGACACCGAGACTGGCGGCGACCAGAACGGTGTTCCGGGCGTCCCCGAGATCGGCCTTGAGGAGAATCTGCACGCCGACCACGGTGATGGTCGAGAAGAGCAGCAGGGTGGCACCGCCGAGGACGGCCGGCGGCAGGGCCGCGACCACCGCGCCGACCTTCGGGACGAGTCCGAGGACGAGCATGATGACCCCGCTCGCCGCGACGATCCAGCGGGAGACCACCCCGGTCAGCCGGAGCAGGCCGACGTTCTGCGAATAGACCGTGGTCGGGAAGGAGTTGAGGAGCCCGGCGAGGACGGTCGCGGCGCCGTCCGCCCGCAGGGCGCGGGTGATGTCCCGCTCCCCCACCGGGCGCCCCGCGATCTCGCCGACCGCGAAGAACTGGCCGATCGACTCCACCGCGATGATCACCATCACCAGGACGATCGCCAGCACCGCCATCACGTCGAAC
>NZ_JOGH01000294.1:0-1427 GCF_000721345.1 Kitasatospora sp. NRRL B-11411
CCGTCGGTGCCGTTGGACTCGCGCCACAGCTGGAAGACCGCACCGGGCAGCGGCTTGCCGTCCTGGTCGTGCTTGACCAGGCGCAGCGCGCCCTGCTGGCGGCTGAACCCGAAGTCGAAGCTGTGGTCGTCCTGGCCGGGGCCGCCGGTGGTCAGGGCCTGTTCCGCGTACTGGCCGCGGGCGTCGGCCTTGGCCGGGGTCCAGTGGTGCAGCGGGCCGCCCTCGGCGTAGTCGGCGGGGTTGTCGAGGCGGACGGTGTAGCCGGTCCTCGGCTTGAGGCCGCCGGTGACGTTGGTGTCGTCGAAGTAGTACTCGCCGCGGGCGGTGGTCTTGGTGGTGCCGACCAGCTTGCCGTCCGCGTCGTACAGGTGGACGGTCGCGCCCGGTACCGGCTGCTGCTGCGGGAGTTGCTGCCCGGAGCGCTCGGGGTCGTACCAGACCCGGTTGCCGATCTGCAGCGGGGCGCGGTCGCAGAGCACTTCGAGGCGACCCGGGACAGCGCCAGGCCCGCGTAGGCGGCGTTCGGGTGGTAGGTGGTGACCCGGTGCACGTCGAAGAACTTGCCGCCGCGGGTGGTGATCCCGCAGCCCTCGTTCGCGTCCAGCACGTACGTCGCGCCGGACTTGCACGCCTTGCCGAGGTCGCCGCCCGCCCAGACCGGGGCGGTCAGGTTGGCGCCGGAGATGCGGTCGGCGAGCCGGTCGCGGAAGGCCAGCAGCATCGAGCCGTCGGTCTCGAAGCCGATCTCGCCGAGTTCCGGTTCGGGCTCGGCGAAGCCCTTGCCCGCGCACGGGCGGCCCTGGCCGTCGACCGGCCAGCCGTCGGTCCACGGGAACCAGCCCGCGCCCTGGCAGACCGGGTCGGTGGCCCACGGGGTGGCGCGCTGGCGCGGGTAGTCGAGCGGCTGGTCGAGCACGGCCGCCTTGAAGGCGCCGGTGGCCGGGTCGAAGGGCAGCACGACGGCCCGCAGGTCGGTGATCTTCCCGGTGGACTGGCCGGAGCAGACGCCGCCGACGAGGAAGCTGCCGTCGTCGCCGTCGTGCGCGGTCGTCCCGGCGTTCGGGACGGTGGCGAACAGGGCGGTGGTCTTCTTCGCCGGGTCGGTGACGTAGATCGCGCCCGGGCCGCCGGGGCCGTAGCGGGTGCCGGCCTTGGCCAGCGCGGAGCTGAACAGCCGCTGGTCGTCGCGGTTCCAGGCCAGGCCGAAGACCGTGCCGGTGTCCGTCGCGGTGGACAGGTCGGTGACCTGCGCGGCGCCGCCGTTCGAGGTGCGGGCCTGGTAGGGGAAGCTCACCAGGGTCCGCCCGCCCGCGGGTTCGGTGGAGGCGGGCTGGCAGGCGGTGGCCAGCGGGGCGTTGCGCTGGCAGTAGTCGGACGGGTTCCACAGGCCGGTGGTGAGCACCGCCTGCTTGCCCGCGGACAGGTCG
>NZ_JOGH01000295.1:0-1405 GCF_000721345.1 Kitasatospora sp. NRRL B-11411
CCGTCGGTGCCGTTGGACTCGCGCCACAGCTGGAAGACCGCACCGGGCAGCGGCTTGCCGTCCTGGTCGTGCTTGACCAGGCGCAGCGCGCCCTGCTGGTGCTGGAACCCGAAGTCGAAGCTGTGGTCGTCCTGGCCGGGGCCGCCGGTGGTGAGCACCCGCTCCACGTAGGTGCCGCCCTTGGGGACGGTGCCGTCGGAGTCGGTCAGGCGGTTGTCGCCGACGTTGTCCTTGGTCGGGACCCAGTGGTACAGCGGGCCGCCCTCGGCGTAGTCGGCGGGGTTGTCGAGCCGGATGGTGTAGCCGGTCTTCGGCTTGAGGCCGCCGGTGACGTTGGTGTCGTCGAAGTAGTACTCGCCGCGGGCGGTGGTCCTGGTGGTGCCGACCAGCTTGCCGTCCGCGTCGTACAGGTGGACGGTCGCGCCGGGGACCGGCTGCTGCTGCGGGAGTTGCTGCCCGGAGCGCTCGGGGTCGTACCAGACCCGGTTGCCGATCTGCAGCGGGGCGCGGTCGCAGAGCACTTCGAGGCCCGGGACAGCGCCATGCCCGCGAACGTCGGGTACGGGTGCCCGCCGGGGTAGGGCCGGCTCAGGTCGAAGAAGCCCTTGTTGCGGACGGTCTCCCCGCAGCCGAGGTTGACGTCCAGCACGTACGTGCCGCCGGACTTGCAGGCCTTGTTGAGGTCGGCCGAGGCCAGCACGTAGACGAAGCCGGGCGGGAACGGCTGCCCGTCCGGCGGGGCGGCGGCGGCCTGGTCGGCGTACCGGTCGCGGAAGGACAGCAGCATCGAGCCGTCGGTCTCGAAGCCGACCTCGCCGAGCTCGGGCTCCGGGTTGAGGCCGCAGACCTGGCCGTTCTGCAGCGGCTGGTCGTCCTGCCACGGGTACCAGTAGTAGCCCGCGCAGATGTTCGCCGGGGTGCCCCGGTGGTCGAGCGGCTGGTCCAGGACCGCCGCCTTGAAGGCGCCGGTGGCCGGGTCGAAGGGCAGCACGACGGCCCGCAGGTCGGTGATCTTCCCGGTGGACTGGCCGGAGCAGACGCCGCCGACGGGACGGTGGCGAACAGGGCGGTGGTCTTCTTCGCCGGGTCGGTGACGTAGATCGCGCCCGGGCCGCCGGGGCCGTACGCGGTGGCGCGCTTGGCCTGGGCGGAGCTGAACAGCCGCTGGTCGTCGCGGTTCCAGGCGATGCCGAAGACGTTCCCGGTCTCGCCGCTGGTGCCGATGTTCGTGACGTCCTTGTTCACGCCGCGCGCCTCGTACGGGAAGGTCAGCAGGGTGCGCTGGCCCGCCGGGGCGCCGATCGGCGGCTGGCAGGCGGTGGCCAGCGGGGCGTTGCGCTGGCAGTAGTCGGACGGGTTCCACAGGCCGGTGGTGAGCACCGCCTGCTTGCCCGCGGACAGGTCG
>NZ_JOGH01000296.1:0-760 GCF_000721345.1 Kitasatospora sp. NRRL B-11411
GCCCAGCGCCTGCGCCGCGATGGTGACCCGGGTGTGGTCCAGCGTGCGCATCGCCGTGGCGAAACCGGTGCCCTCCGCCCCGATCATCCGCTCCGCCGGAATCCGCACGTTGTCGAAGTACACCTCCCGCGTCGGCGAACCCTTGATCCCCAGCTTCTTCTCCGGCGCGCCGAAGGAGACCCCCTCATCCCCCTTCTCCACCACGAACGCCGAGATCCCCTTCGAACGCTTCTCCGGGTCCGTCACCGCCATCACCGTGTAGTACTCCGAGACACCCGCGTTGGTGATCCACCGCTTCACCCCGTTGAGCACCCAGAAGTCCCCGTCGCGCACCGCCCGCGTCCGCATCCCCGCCGCGTCCGAACCCGCCTCCGGCTCCGAGAGGCAGTACGAGAACATCCCCTCCCCCCGCGCCAGCGCCCCCAGGTACTTCGCCTTCAACTCCTCCGAACCCGCCAACTGCACCGGCAGCGACCCCAACTTGTTCACCGCCGGGATCAACGACGACGACGCACACACCCGCGCCACCTCCTCGATCACCAGCACCGTCGCCAACGCGTCCGCCCCCGCACCACCGAACTCCTCCGGCACGTGCACCGCATGCAGATCCGCCGCCCGCAACGCGTCCAACGCCTCCTGCGGGAAACGCCCCTCCTCGTCCACCGCCGCCGCGAACGGAGCGATCTTCGCCTCCGCCAGCGAACGCACCGACTCCCGGAGCATCTCGTGCTCCTCGCCGAGCCGGTAGAGGTCGAAGTCC
>NZ_JOGH01000297.1:0-757 GCF_000721345.1 Kitasatospora sp. NRRL B-11411
CCCTTTGGCGGGGCGGAAGTTGTTGATTCGGCTGCGCGTGTGCTGGTACTTCTGCGACCGTGCCCGGTGCGGGCGGCGGACGTTCGTCGAGCAGGTCCGGGGGCTGAGCGAGCGTCACCTGCGCTCCAGCACGGGGCTGAAGGAGTGGCTGCGGGCCGTCGCCGTCGAACTCGGCGGCCGGGCGGGGGAGCGGCTGTGCCGCAAGCTCAGCGTCACGGCCGGCCGCACCCGGCTCCTCGGACTGCTGGAGGCACCGGAGGTGCTGGAGCGGGCGCCGCGGGTGCTCGGCGTCGACGAGTTCGCCTTCCGCCGGGGCCGCACCTACGGCACCGTGCTGGTCGATGTCGAGACGGGCCGTGTCGTGGACGTCCTGCCCGACCGGACCTCGGAGACCTTCGCCGTCTGGCTGCGTGAGCATCCCGGCGCGGAGATCGTCTGCCGTGACCGCGCCAGTACCTACAGCCGGGCGGTCAAGGAGGCCGCAGTCGCCGACAGGTGGCACCTGCTGCAGAATCTGTCCGCCGCGGTCGAGAAGACCTGTCACCAGCACCGCGCCTGCCTGCGCAAACACGCCGAGCAGGAGGTGCCGTCCGAGCCGCCGACGATCGACCTGCCGGTCCTGCAACTGCCCCGCAGCCCGATCGTCGAGCGGACCCGTGACCGCTACGCGGACGTCCACCGGCTGCTGGAGCAGAAGTGGACGATCAGCGCGATCGCCCGCCACCTGGGGCTCGACCGCAAGACCGTCCGCCGTTTC
>NZ_JOGH01000298.1:0-752 GCF_000721345.1 Kitasatospora sp. NRRL B-11411
TTCGTCCGGATCGGCCGCTTCGAGCCCACCAGCCAGGTGTGCTCGCACTGCGGCGTCAAGGACGGCCCCAAGCCCCTGCACGTCCGGATGTGGACGTGCGGCGGGTGCGGGGCCGTCCTGGACCGGGACGTCAACGCGGCGGTCAACGTCGCCAAGGCCGCCGGACTGGCGGTGTCAGCCTGTGGAGCGCGGGTCAGACGGGCACCCGTGCCCGCACCGCGCGGCGAAGCAGGAACCCACCCGAAGCGACCCACCCAACCGGTGTGGGAGCAGGCGGGAATCCCCGGCCTTTAGGCCGGGGAGGATGTCAATGGATCGCCACCACGGCCCAGCGCGGGGCCACGCCGGCCGCGCCGTCGCCCTCGCCCTCCGGCTGATGGCCGACGAACTCGCCCTGCACCGCGCCGAGGCGTCCACCAACCTGGACAACCTTCCCTCGCAGCACGTCCTGCGCCGCAACGGCTTCACCCCGTACGGCGTCGCGCACTCCGCGATCCTGCTGGACGGGGTCTGGCAGGACAGCCTGCTGTGGGAGCGCGTCCTCGACGCCGAGTGGCCGCTGCCCACTAACTCCGCTGCCGACGGCTGCTGTTGAGAGAACAGCGCCATAAGCCTTTGGCAGCAGTTGAGTTGACGGAGCGTCAGGGATTCTCGGGGGAGGTGGTGTGCTGCTGCGGGATCACCGGCAGCGCGGGGTCGGCCGGTTGGGGGAGCGTCGCCGGGGCGGGGGCGGCGGCCGTGCTGACCGGGGT
>NZ_JOGH01000299.1:0-712 GCF_000721345.1 Kitasatospora sp. NRRL B-11411
GGGGGGGGGGGGTGCCGGGTGGGACGGGCGTCGGGTGGGGGTGCCGGGGCGCGCGGGGCGCGGGGGAGTGGTCGGCCGTGCTGCGGTTCCCCGCGCCCCTGGCGTTGCGACGTCCGGTGCCGGGGGGCTCCAGCTGGGGCTTCCGGTTGCTTCCGGTTGAGGGGCTTCAGTTGGCGAAGCCGCCCCGGGGTTCGATGATTTCCAGGTTGGTGCCGTCGGGGTCGTTGAAGTAGGCGACCTTGGTGCCGAGGGCGGCGTCCGGGGTGACCTCGCCGGGGAGGAAGGTGTAGGTGTCGCCGAGGAAGTCGTAGCCGGCGTCCTTCATGCGGCGGTGGACGGCGTCGAGGTCGTCGACCTTGAAGCAGAGGTGCATGGAGCCGGGGCGGTTGGCGGCGCCGCGGGTGGGTTCGCCGATCGGGTCCTGGAACTGGATCAGGTCGATGCCGAGGTTGTTGTCCAGGTTGATGGTGGCGTACCGGAGCTTGGCGGTCGGCAGGCCCTGCGAGCGGCCGAAGGGGACGCTGTGCATGGTCTCGTCGGCGACGACCGGGTCGTTGCCGGTGAGGGCGCGGTAGAAGGCGATGGAGGCGTCCAGGTCGGAGACGGAGATGCCGACGTGGGCGGCGCGGGTGAGGTTGATGGGGGTGTCGGCCGCGGTCATGGGTCGATTCCTCTCGTACGCGTGGGTGGGGGGGCGGGAATGGGTGGGGAT
>NZ_JOGH01000300.1:0-709 GCF_000721345.1 Kitasatospora sp. NRRL B-11411
GCCCGGCCCCCCACCCCGCCCCGACCAACACCCGCTCCCGCACCGCCGACCGCACCCCGACCCGCACGGGCAGCGCCCGCCACGCGGCCCACCCGGCGGCCAGGAACGCGACCGCGCACCAGACCCGCGGATCGGCCACCGGCCCGCCACCGCCCCGGAACAGCGCGTGCGGCAGCCCGAACAGGGCCATCCCGGGCAGGTAGGGCGTCACCTCGGCGGGGCCCGCCGGCGCGGCCAGGTACGGCGAACCGTGCGCCAGCAGCAGATCCCCGGCCCGGGCCAGCACCGCCACCTCGCTCTGCCCGCTGCCCCGCCCGACCAGCAGCACCCCCGGCACCAGCACGGCCCCGCCGAACGCCGTCAACGCGGACAGCCCGACCGCACCCGCACGAGCGACCCCGCGCGGCAGCAGCGCCACACCCGCGGCCAGCAGGTACCCGACCGCGGCGACGGCCCCCCACCCCCGGTGCGGCCCGAGCCCCGAAACCAGCGGGAACAGCCCCGCCCACCCGGCGCAGCCCACCCAGCCCGCACACCACCACAGACGTCGTTCCGGAACCCGGTAGCCGGACCGGAGGCATTGGTCGATCACACCCCCATTCCAGTACGACAGCCGAACCCGGTCATGACGCCCAGGTGGAGACCCGATGGTCGACTTTCCCCTACCGTCCCCCACCGGCTACCACCACCCATGCCCCCCATCCACCAC
>NZ_JOGH01000301.1:0-659 GCF_000721345.1 Kitasatospora sp. NRRL B-11411
TTCGGTGACGTGAACGCGCAGGCGGGTGCGTTGTCGGGTGCGGTGACGAAGGTGTCGGCGGTGTCGGTGGGTGGTGACCTGCACGTGCTGGCGGTGGCGGGTGGGAAGTTGTTCCACACCGCTCGGTTGGCGGACGGGACGTGGATGCCGTTCGCGGACGTGAGCACGGGTGCGGGTGCGCTGGGTGGTGCGGTGACCAGCGCGGCTGCGGCTTCGGTGGGGGGTCAGTTGCAGGTGGCCGCGGTGGTGGACGGTCGGGTGGTGCACAGCATCCGCGACGTGTCGGGGAACTGGAGTGCGTGGGGTGATGTCTACACGGTGGCGGGGAACGTGGGTGTGGCCAGTGATGTGGCGATGGCCGGCACGGGTACGGACATGCAGATCGTGGTGACGGCCGCGAACGGCGGCAAGCAGTACCACGGTGCCCGGCTGGCGAACGGCAGTTGGATGGCGCTCACCGACCTGTCGAGCTCGATCGGTTCGTTCACGGCGACGGGTGTGAGCGCGGCGTCGGTGGACAGTGAGCTGCAGCTGACCTTCGTGACCAACGACAACCGGATCCTGCACACCATCCGCCACACCAGCGGTTCCTGGCAGACCGCCGGCGCCATCCCGCTGACCGGCGTCTACGGCAACCACTACGCCGCCAGCATCACCGG
>NZ_JOGH01000302.1:0-623 GCF_000721345.1 Kitasatospora sp. NRRL B-11411
GGCCTGTCGATCAACGCCTCCACCGGCGTGATCAGCGGCACCGCCACCGCGGCCGGCACCTACAACGTGACCGTCACCGCCAAGGACGCCGCCAACAAGACCGGCACCGCCTCCTTCACCTGGACCGTCACCTCCGGCGGCGGCACCGGCTGCACCCCGACCCAGCTGCTCGGCAACCCCGGCTTCGAGACCGGCACCGCCAGCCCCTGGACCGGTACCTCCGGCGTCGTCGACAACTCCACCTCCCAGCCCGCCCACAGCGGCTCCTGGAAGGCCTGGATGGACGGCTACGGCTCCAGCCACACCGACAGCCTCACCCAGACCGTCACCATCCCGGCCGGCTGCAAGGCCACGCTGAGCTACTGGCTGCACATCGACACCGCCGAGACCACCACCTCCACCGCCTACGACAAGCTCACCGTCACCGTCAACGGCACCACGGTCGCCTCGTACTCCAACCTCGACAAGAACACCGGCTACGCCCAGAAGAGCGTCGACCTGTCGGCCTACGCGGGCCAGAGCGTCACGGTGAAGTTCAACGCGGTCGAGGACTCCTCGCTGCAGACCTCCTTCGTGATCGACGACACCGCCGTCCAGACCGGCTGAACCCGGTGAACCGGCCG
>NZ_JOGH01000303.1:0-616 GCF_000721345.1 Kitasatospora sp. NRRL B-11411
TCACCGGAGTCGGGCGAGGAGGGCGTGTTCGACGAGGGTGATGAGGGCGCTCTTGGCGCTGTCGCGTCGTCGGGCGTCGAGGGTGATGATGGGGATTTCGGTGTTGAGTTGGAGTGCTTCGCGGACTTCTTCGGGGGTGTGGGCCTGTTGTCCGTCGAAGCCGTTGAGGGCGACGACGAAGGGGAGGCCGCTGTTCTCGAAGTAGTCGAGGGCGGGGAAGCAGTCGGCGAGGCGGCGGGTGTCGACGAGGACGACGGCGCCGATGGCTCCGCGGACGAGGTCGTCCCACATGAACCAGAAGCGGTCCTGTCCGGGGGTGCCGAAGAGGTAGAGGATGAGGTCTTCGTCGAGGGTGATGCGGCCGAAGTCCATGGCGACGGTGGTGGTGGTCTTGCCGGAGACGTGGCTGAGGTCGTCGATGCCGGCGGAGGCCGAGGTCATGACGGCTTCGGTGCGCAGGGGGTTGATCTCGGAGACCGCGCCGACGAGGGTGGTCTTGCCCACGCCGAATCCGCCGGCGACGACGATCTTGGCGGAGGTGGTGGCGCGGCTGGGGGCGGCGGCCGCGTTAGAGCTTGCGAAGTCCACTGAGGACCCTTTCGAGCAGCGTGACGTC
>NZ_JOGH01000304.1:0-601 GCF_000721345.1 Kitasatospora sp. NRRL B-11411
TCCGCCACCTCCCGCGCGGCCGCCTGCACGCCGGCCAACTGCCCGGCGTCCAACGGCCCGTCCGGCACCGGGACGAGCCGGTGCGGCACCCCCGGACCGGGGCCGTGGCCCTCGGCCGTGAAAAGGCTGACCACCAGGTCGAACTCCGCGCCGACCAGCACCGGCCGCCGCTGCCCGGCCGCGTCCACCCAGTGGTGGCCGCCCATCCACAGTCCGGGCACGATCTCGTCCCACGGCGTTCCCGGATCGGGCGCGCCGCCCCTCCGACGGGTCTTCATCCGCCACCTCCCGTCCGCCAACGCCGGTCGGCGGCAGCGGAGTTCCCCGCAGGTGGTCAGCGGCGGCAGAGCCAGTAGCCGTCGGCGATCGGGACGGTGCGGCGGGTGCCGGTGGGGGAGATGACGGTGAGGTGAGTGGGGTGGTAAGTGACTCGGTGGCCGGCGGGGAGGAAGGCCGGAGGGTCCAGGACGGCCTCGAAGTCGGGGCCGACCAGGAAGGTGCTGAGCAGGAGCAGGCGTGGCAGCGGGGTGGTTCCGTCGAAGAGGAGGCGCACGGGGGAGAGGATGCCGAACGGGAAGGGGCGGGGCGAGGGGTTTTGTTC
>NZ_JOGH01000305.1:0-569 GCF_000721345.1 Kitasatospora sp. NRRL B-11411
TCCCGCTCCCCCTCCCCGCGGATTCCGCTCTGCCGTTCGGACCCTGCATCCGGGGCCGTTCGGCCCTTCCCCTCGTCGGCTCCGGGTGTGGACAGTGACCCCAGGTCAGCGATGTGTCCGGCCCGCCAGGCGGGCCGATCGGGTGGGCGCCACGGGCGTCCGGGGAAGGCCGTGTGATGGAATCCGACGAGGTCATGCTGGCTGTCCGACTCACCACCGCGGAGCGCACGCTGCTGCGCCGGCTGGCGCACGGGCACCGGGGCGACGTCTCCGAGGTGGTCGCGGACGCCCTGCTGGACGTGCTCCCCGCCCTGCTCGCCCAGGACGCACCCCGGCTCACCGAACAACTCGGCCGCTTCGCCCCGTGCGCGGTGACGGTCTGGCTCCCGCCCGAACTCGCCGAACTGCTCCCCGCCCTGGCCGCCCACCTGGCCCAGCCGCCCGTCCCCACCGTGCCCTCCGCCCCCTCCACCACTCCCACACCCTGCACCGCCCTGGGCACCGCACTGCGCCTGTGGCTCCGCCAGGACCCGGCCCGCCTCGCCGCCGGCCTGCACACCCTGCACGGC
>NZ_JOGH01000306.1:0-540 GCF_000721345.1 Kitasatospora sp. NRRL B-11411
CTTCAGGACGGCCTTGGTCAGGCTCAGCGAGCAGCCGAGGTCGACCTGGATCCACTGCGGGAAGGCGTTGTTGGTGCTCTCCCAGTAGCTGTTGGCGTCACCGTCGACCGCGTTGCCGGGGCCGTAGGTCTGGCTGGTGCCGGAGGCCGTGGCCGGGCGGCCCTGGGCCAGGTTGCCGGTGCCGGTCGGGCATGTCGGGCCCGAGGAGGACGAGGGAGACGAGGACGGGGACGGCGAGGAGGACGGGGACGGGGAGGAGCTGCCGTTGCCGCCGCCGAAGAGCTGGAGCTCGGAGAGCTGTGCGGCGGGCCAGCCGGTGTTGCCGGTGACGTTGAGGCGCAGGTAGCGGGTCGGGGTGGTGGGGAGGTTGATGGTGGCGGTGTTGCCGGTGGCCGGGTCGAAGGTGTAGCCGGCGGAGTTCACCAGGGTGGTGAAGGTGGCGCCGTCGGTGGAGCCCTGGACGGTGAGGGTCTGGGTCCGGGTGGCCCAGGCGGTGGCCGGGGGGAGCTTCAGGACGGCCTTGGTCAGGCTCAGCGAGCA
>NZ_JOGH01000307.1:0-538 GCF_000721345.1 Kitasatospora sp. NRRL B-11411
GACGCGCTCGTCGTCGGCGGGGAGGAAGCCGACCAGCGGGATCAGCAGCAGGGAGGCGTCCAGGGTCCGGCCGCCGTAGTACTGGGTGAACACGCCGCGTTCGACATCGACGCCGCGCTCGCACACGTCCGCGTGGATCTGCTCGCGCAGCTCGGCGAGGTGGAGCAGGAGGGCGGGGTCGGCGTTCGGGCGGCGCTCCAGCAGGCGCACGGTGCGGTCGACGGCCACCCAGCACATGACCTTGGAGTGGGTGAAGTGCCGGGCGGGGCCGCGGATCTCCCAGATTCCCTCGTCCGCCTGGCGCCAGCGCTCCTCCACCTGCCGCACCAGCGCCAGCAGCAGTTCGTCGACCCGGGGGTCGGCCGGCAGGCCGGCCTCCTCGGCCAGCAGCAGGGTGTCGACGAGCTCGCCGTACACGTCGAGCTGGAGCTGCGAGGCTGCGCCGTTGCCCAGGCGCACCGGCCGGGAGTCCTCGTAGCCGGGCAGGTGGTCCAGCACCCGCTCGGTGAGGTCGGTGGAGCCGTCGAGGCGGTAGATC
>NZ_JOGH01000308.1:0-923 GCF_000721345.1 Kitasatospora sp. NRRL B-11411
ACGACGGCGGACTTGTCCTGCTGCTGCCCGATCAGCTGCACCCCGTTGTCGGTGAACGGCTTGAGCGTGGCGGGCAGTTCGGAGCCCTTGACCGAGGAGATGCCCTGCTCGGCCTGCGCCGCACCGGACTTGGCGATGTACCAGTCCAGCCACGCCCGCGCGGCCTCCTGGTTCTTGGAGTGCTTGTTGATCGCGTACTTGTAGTCCGGCTGCAGGACGCTGCACAGCTTCCCGGAGGTGGACGGGAACGGCATGTAGCCGATGTCCTTCGGACAGCTTCTGGTTGACGATCGCGTACACCAGGCTGTCGACGGTGTTCAGGTCGCTGCCGGCCGCCCACGGCTGCGCGGTGGTGGCGAGCTTGTCCTTGGCGCCCTCGTCGCAGGACGGCGAGCCGATCGCGTCCGTCCACTGCCGCAGCGGCCAGCCGTCGTGGTAGTTCGTGTAGTACGGGATGGCCGCGCCCTTGTTCTTGATCGCCTTCAGGTCGGCCAGGAACTCGTAGTCGGTCCACTGGTAGGTCTTCGACAGCTCCTCCGAAGACCCCAGCGAGGAGAAGAAGTTGGGGAACTGCGCGATGGACAGGTCCGAGGGGATCGGCAGCACGTCACCGTAGTTCTCGGTGTTCATGCGGATCTTGACTTCGCCCTCGTAGTCCTTCATCCCCTCGAACTTCACCTTGACGTTCGGGTAGACCTTGGTGAACTCGGCGGCGTACTTGTCCAGCGTCCCGTCACCGAGCTGGTCGGTGCGGTTGGTCAGCACCGTGATCGAACCGGTCACCTTCACCGGGTCCGCGTTCACCGACGGCGCAGCGGACGCCCCACCGCCACCACCACTGCTACACGCAGTGAGCACCACCATGGAAGCGGCCGCGACGGCCGGCCATCCTCTGCGCATCTCGCTCATCCTTCACGCTGATC
>NZ_JOGH01000309.1:0-531 GCF_000721345.1 Kitasatospora sp. NRRL B-11411
GCCCCGCACACCGGGCCCCATCTCCCCCTCCCACCCCGGGTCTTGGCAGATTGCCAAAGATTGTTGAAGATGTAACTGACATGATCGCGCACCGCGGTACCCCCCACCGCACGCGCCGATTCCCGCTGCCCGCAAGGAGTTCCCCCATGGCCGCGCCCCGGAAGAAGACCCTCGCCGCCACCGCCGCCACCGGAGCGGCCCTGCTGCTCGGCGCAGCTCTCGCCCAGCCCGCGGCCGCCGTCGAACTCCCGCACTCTGCCGTCGCCTACTTCGCCACCGGTAGCGACCTGACGGGCGCCCGGTTCGCCGTCGACACCACCGACACCGCCTGCCACGACCTCCCGGCCGCCGCGCGCTCCGCCGTCGACTTCACCGCCGCCGACATCACGGTCTACTTCAACGCCGGCTGCGCCACCGGCCGACCCGGCGGGTCCGGCGACCTCGCCTACGGTCTCGGCAGCCTGCACTGGGCCAACTTCCCCTACCCGGCCGTCAGTTACCGCGTCGTCGGCTGACCCGCCGCTCCCGCAC
>NZ_JOGH01000310.1:0-524 GCF_000721345.1 Kitasatospora sp. NRRL B-11411
AGCTCCGCCGCGATGTCGAGCCCCACCGCCTCGGCGGCGATGGCCGACGCCCCGTTCGGCGCGGCCTGCGCCGCCGTCCCCAAGGACGGCGCCGGATCCTTCACCGGCATGGCCAAGGACCCGGTCGCCACCGCCGCCTCCAACAACCCCCTGCTGTCCACCCTGGTCACCGCCGTCAAGCAGGCCGGCCTGGTCGACACCCTCAACTCCGCCCAGAACATCACCGTCTTCGCCCCCACCAACGACGCCTTCGCCAAGATCCCCAAGGCCGACCTGGACGCCCTGCTCGCCGACAAGGCCAAGCTCACCAAGGTCCTCACCTACCACGTCACCCCCGAACGCCTCGCCCCCACCGCCCTCGCCGGCACCCACAAGACCCTCGAAGGCAGCGACCTCACCGTCACCGGCACCCAGCCCGACTTCACCGTCAACACCAACTCCAAGGTCCTGTGCGGCAACGTCCAGACCGCCAACGCCACCGTCTACATCGTCGACACCGTCCTGATGCCCACCTCCTGACACCC
>NZ_JOGH01000311.1:0-500 GCF_000721345.1 Kitasatospora sp. NRRL B-11411
GGGGGGAACGGTGCTGTGGTGGTCAGGGTGCGGGCGAGGGTGACGGTTTCGGTGTAGGTGACGGCGTCGCGGGCCAGGGGGGTCCAGGAGCCGGTCATGGGCTGGGTGCCGGGGTTGGCGTGTTGGAGGAGTCGTCGGCGGTGTTGCCAGCGGGCGGTGAGGGTGGGATGGGTGGAGTGGTCGTGCCAGCGGGTGGTGATCGTGGTGGCCCAGGTCCATGCGTCCGTGGTGTCTGGGTGGCGTCGTAGGCGCTGGTGGTTCGTGTGGGCGTGGGTGAGTTCGGGGAGCGCGGCGGTACTGAGGCTGTGGTGGGGGCCGGCGGCCCAGCGGTGGTGCCGGGGGCAGAGCCGGGCGTGGGCGGACAGGTAGGCCAGGGCGTGGCCGGTGGTGTCGTGGGTGCGGCGCAGGGTGCAGGTGGGGCAGGTCCGCGCGGGTGCCTCGTGGGTATCGAGCCTGCGCCAGAGGGCGTGGCCGCTGGTATGGCCGGGGCGGGCGGGGAC
>NZ_JOGH01000312.1:0-477 GCF_000721345.1 Kitasatospora sp. NRRL B-11411
CCGGTCACCTTCCCGCCGGCCACCGCCACCTCCGACAGCAGCGTGGCCTGCGGCACGCCCAGGCGCTCGGCCAGCAGCGCGGGCAGCACGCCCATGGTGCCGTCGGTGGAGGCCATGCCGCACACCACCAGGTCGAAACCGGTCTTCTCCAAAGCGGCCGCCAGGATCGCCGAGGTCCCGAGCGCGTCCGTGCCGTGGATGTCGTCGTCGTTGACGTGCACGGCCTTGTCCGCGCCCATCGACAGCGCCTTGCGCAGCGCGTCCTTCGCGTCGTCCGGGCCCACGGTCAGCACCGTCACCTCGGCGCCCTCGTTGGCCTCCGCGATCCGCAGCGCCTGCTCGACGCCGTACTCGTCCAGCTCCGACAGGAGGCCGTCCACGCCCTCCCGGTCGGTGGTGGCATCGTCCGCGAAGCGACGGTCACCGGTCGCGTCGGGCACGTACTTCACACAGACAACGATCCTCAAGCTCACGGCC
>NZ_JOGH01000313.1:0-476 GCF_000721345.1 Kitasatospora sp. NRRL B-11411
TCCGCCCCCTCCCCTCCGAAAGGAGCCCCGCCCATGCCCGCCTCCCCCCGCACCTCCCCCCTGGTCGAGGCCGTCCGCATCCGGCTCACCACGGGGCCGGAACGCGTCCTCGCCCAGGTCAACGCGGAGGTCGACGGGCGCCGGATCCGGGTCCAACTCGCCGCCCGCACCGCGGGCGAGGCCGCCGAACGCCTCGCCGACGGGCTGCGCCGACGCATCCGCGCCGTCTCCACGAGCTGGCGCCCCCGCCCCTGGCCACCTGCCGCACCAGCGCTCCCGCCGTCCTCCTCCACCCGCATCGTCCGCGTCAAGTCGCCCTCCCTGGTGTGGTGTTCACCGGACGCGGCGGTCCGCACCCTGGACGCGATGGACTACGACATCCACCTGTTCACCGACCCGGCCACCGAGACCGACGCTGTCGTCCACCGCATCGGCCCCACCGGCTACCGTCTGGCCCGCACCCTACCCGCCGGCCC
>NZ_JOGH01000314.1:0-467 GCF_000721345.1 Kitasatospora sp. NRRL B-11411
CTCCCGCCCCACCTCCCCTCCCGCCGCTCCCGCCGCTCCCGACCCCCGTACGCTCGGCCCATGACCGAGCCGCAGCACCCGCACGACCGTCCGACCGAACACCCGTACCCGCACCGGCACGTGGTGGTGACGACCACCCACGAGGACGAGGCCGCCGCCCGTGCCCTCGCCACCGCCCTGGTCCGCGAACGCCTCGCCGCCTGTGCGCAGGTCCACCCCATCCGCTCGGTGTACTGGTGGGGCGGCGAGGTCCAGGACGCCCCCGAGTGGCGCGTCGACCTCAAGACCCGGGCCGCCCTCACCGACCGCCTCGTCGCCCGGATCGGCGAACTGCACAGCTACGACACCCCCGAGGCGATCGCCGTCCCGGTGACCACCGGAGCCCCCGACTACCTCGCCTGGCTCGACACCGAGACCGCCGACGCCCCCCGAGCCACCCCCGCCGACACCCCCGGAACCGCCTGACC
>NZ_JOGH01000315.1:0-455 GCF_000721345.1 Kitasatospora sp. NRRL B-11411
GCCATGCCCTGTCCGCCGCCGACGCACATGGTCTCCAGGCCGAACTGCTTGTCGTGCCACTGGAGGGAGTTGATCAGGGTGGTGGTGATGCGGGCGCCGGTCATGCCGAAGGGGTGCCCGACGGCGATGGCGCCGCCGTTGACGTTCAGCCGGTCCGGGTCGATGCCGAGGTCCCGGTAGGAGGGGATGACCTGGGCGGCGAAGGCTTCGTTGATCTCGACCAGGTCGATGTCGCCGATCGTCAGCCCGGCCCGGCGCAGGGCCTGCTGGGAGGCTTCGACGGGGCCGTAGCCCATGATCTCGGGGGAGAGGGCGGAGACGCCGGTGGAGAGGACGCGGGCGAGCGGGGTGATGCCGAGTTCGCGGGCCTTGGTGTCGGACATGACGACCAGGGCGGCGGCGCCGTCGTTGAGCGGGCAGCAGTTACCGGCCGTCACGGTGCCGTCGGGGCGGAA
>NZ_JOGH01000316.1:0-448 GCF_000721345.1 Kitasatospora sp. NRRL B-11411
AGGGCTTTGAACAGGACGGTGCGCAGGCGGTCGACGTTGCGGGCGAAGACTTCCAGGACTTCGGCGTGGGTGACGCCCTCGCCGGTCTCGACGCCCGCGTCCAGGTCGGTGACCAGGGCCAGGGAGGTGTAGCAGAGGCCGAGTTCGCGGGCCAGCACCGCCTCCGGGTGCCCGGTCATTCCGACCACCGACCAGCCGTTGGCGGTGAACCAGCGCGACTCCGCCCGGGTGGAGAAGCGTGGGCCCTCGACCACCACCAGCGTGCCCCCGTCCACCGGCTCCCAGGCCAGGCCCCGCGCCGCCGCCAACGCCACCGCGCGCCCCCGCGGGCAGTACGGGTCGGCCATCGACACGTGCACCACCTCCGGCACCGAACCGTCCGGCAGCACCCGACCGTCGTAATAGGTCTGCACCCGCCCCGACGTCCGATCGACGAACTGGTCCGGCA
>NZ_JOGH01000317.1:0-699 GCF_000721345.1 Kitasatospora sp. NRRL B-11411
GGCCGGCGCCTGGAGCAAGGTCGAGGACGTCACCGCCCGCCCCGCCCGCACCAAGGGCGTCATCGTGACCGACGAGGGCGAGGGCGGCAAGCAGCTCGCCGCCTACCTCGCCGAGCAGAAGTTCATCTGACGGGCCGCGCCACCGTGCCCGGCCCGGCGGCCGCCACCCCGAGCCCCAGTCGCTCGGCCGGCGGCCGCTCGACCGGCGGCCGCTCGACCGGCGGCCGACCCGGCCGGAGCACCCCGTCGATGGACAACGCCGCTGCAGGAACGCTCACCTGACGGCTCGTCACCCCTTCTTCCACGCATCCCCAGGAGCCACCGACCATGACCGAGATCCTGGTCCTCGTCGACCACGCCGACGGCGCCGTGCGCAAGCCCGCCCTCGAACTGCTGACCCTCGCCCGCCGCCTGGGCACCCCCTCCGCCGTCGTCCTCGGCGCCGGAGTGGTGCCCAAGGTCGACGCGCTGACCCAGATCGCCAAGGACAGCGGCGCCGCCGCGATCCTGGTCACCTCCTCCGGCGAGAACAAGGAGGTCGCCGCCCGCACCGCCCTGCGCCTCGGGTCCGGCCTGATCACCGACGCCGTCGACGTCGCCCAGGGCCCCACCGGCCCCGTCGCCACCCAGTCGGTGTTCGCCGCGTCCTTCCAGGTCACCTCCACCGTCACCACCGGCGCCCCGGTCATCACCGTCAAG
>NZ_JOGH01000318.1:0-433 GCF_000721345.1 Kitasatospora sp. NRRL B-11411
GATGATCGGGGCGGAGGGCACCGGTTTCGCCACGGCGATGCGCACGCTGGACCACACCCGGGTCACCATCGCGGCGCAGGCGCTGGGCATCGCGCAGGGCGCGCTGGACTACGCGAAGGGGTACGTGAAGGAGCGCCGGCAGTTCGGGAAGGCGATCGCGGACTTCCAGGGTGTGCAGTTCATGCTGGCGGACATGGCGATGAAGTTGGAGGCCGCCCGGCAGTTGACGTATGCGGCGGCGGCGAAGTCGCAGCGTACGGACGGTGATCTGACGTTCTTCGGGGCGGCGGCGAAGTGCTTCGCCTCGGACGTGGCGATGGAGATCACGGTGGATGCGGTGCAGTTGCTGGGCGGGTACGGGTACACGCGGGACTATCCGGTGGAGCGGATGATGCGGGACGCGAAGATCACCCAGATCTACGAGGGCACCAAC
>NZ_JOGH01000319.1:0-431 GCF_000721345.1 Kitasatospora sp. NRRL B-11411
GAACCCGCCGGCCCCCTCGGAGAACCCGCCCTCCCCCCGGACGCCGGGACGATCCACGGGGCGTTCCTCCACCAGGCCCAGGCGTCCCCGGACGCCACCGCCGTGGTCCACGACGGCGAACGCCTCTCCTACCGGCAGCTCGCCGACCGCGCGACCGCCTACGCCACCGGCCTGCGGCACGGCGGAGTCCGCCCCGGCGACCGGGTCGCGGTCCGGATGCACCGCTCCGCCGACCTGATCGCCCTGCTGCTCGGCATCATGGCCGCCGGAGCCGCCTACGTGCCGATCGACCACAGCACCCCCACCGCCCGGGCCCGCCAGGTGATCGAGGACTGCGCCCCGGCCCTGACCGTCACCGACCGGCCCCCCGCCGACGAACAGCTGCCCGGCCGAACCCTCCACCCCACCGCCCTCCACCCCCCCGGCCCCCC
>NZ_JOGH01000320.1:0-403 GCF_000721345.1 Kitasatospora sp. NRRL B-11411
GGGGATGTTCTCGTACTGCCTCTCGGAGCCGGAGGCGGGTTCGGACGCGGCGGGGATGCGGACGCGGGCGGTGCGCGACGGGGACTTCTGGGTCCTCAACGGGGTGAAGCGGTGGATCACCAACGCGGGCGTCTCGGAGTACTACACGGTGATGGCGGTCACGGACCCGGAGAAGCGCTCGAAGGGGATCTCGGCGTTCGTGGTGGAGAAGGGGGATGCGGGGGTCTCCTTCGGTGCGCCGGAGAAGAAGCTGGGGATCAAGGGTTCGCCGACGCGGGAGGTGTACTTCGACAACGTGCGGATCCCGGCGGAGCGGATGATCGGGGCGGAGGGCACCGGTTTCGCCACGGCGATGCGCACGCTGGACCACACCCGGGTCACCATCGCGGCGCAGGCGCTGGGC
>NZ_JOGH01000321.1:0-387 GCF_000721345.1 Kitasatospora sp. NRRL B-11411
GGACGACATCGACCTCGCCACCGTCGACCTCGCCGCCGCCACCAAGGGCGACAGCCGCACGGAACTGGTCTACAAGGACATCCCCACCACGCTGACCGCCGACGGCGCCAAGGCGTTCAACGGCATGTACAAGGAGGGCGACGCCCTCGACCCGGCCACCCTCTCCGTCAAGGCCACCCCCGCGACCACCGCCCCGCCGACCGAGGGGCCCACCGACGAGCCCACGGACGGCCCGACCGAGAAGCCGACGGAGGAGCCCACCGAGAAGCCGACGGAGAAGCCCACCGAGGAGCCCACCGGCAAGCCCACCACCGAGCCCACCGGGAAGCCCTCCCCAGGCGACAGCCAGGAGCCCGGCCAGGTCGCCAAGGGCACCCTCGCCTGGGG
>NZ_JOGH01000322.1:0-380 GCF_000721345.1 Kitasatospora sp. NRRL B-11411
CGCCCCGCCGAACTCTCCGGCGGCCAGCAGCAACGCGTCGCCATCGCCGTCGCCCTCGCCAACCAACCCGCCGTCCTGCTCGCCGACGAACCCACCGGCGAACTCGACACCGACACCGCCGCCGGCATCTTCGACGCCTTCCGCACCGTCAACCGCGAACTCGCCACCACCGTCGTCATCGTCACCCACGACCCCATGGTCGCCGGCGAAGTCCGCCGCACCATCGCCATCCGCGACGGCCGCACCAGCAGCGAAGTCCTCCGCCGCACCGAAATCGACGAACACGGCACCGAAACCGTCTCCGAACGCGAATACGTCATGCTCGACCGCACCGGCCGCGTCCAACTCCCCGCCGCCTTCCTCACCGCCCTCGGCATGCA
>NZ_JOGH01000323.1:0-376 GCF_000721345.1 Kitasatospora sp. NRRL B-11411
GGGCACCCCCTCCGCCGTCGTCCTCGGCGCCGGAGCCGCGGCCGCCGACATCGCCGCCAAGGCCGCCGAGTACGGCGCCGCCAAGGTCTACACCGCCGATGCCGAGGAGTTCACCTCCCAGCTGGTGGTGCCCAAGGTCGACGCGCTGACCCAGATCGCCAAGGACAGCGGCGCCGCCGCCGTCCTGGTCACCTCCTCCGGCGAGAACAAGGAGGTCGCCGCCCGCACCGCCCTGCGCCTGGGGTCGGGCCTGATCACCGACGCCGTCGACGTCGCGCAGGGCCCCACCGGCCCCGTCGCCACCCAGTCGGTGTTCGCCGCGTCCTTCCAGGTCACCTCCACCGTCACCACCGGCGCCCCGGTCATCACCGTCAAG
>NZ_JOGH01000324.1:0-374 GCF_000721345.1 Kitasatospora sp. NRRL B-11411
GGGATGTTGTCCGCGGACAACACGGGCGGGGTGGGCGCGGGGGCGGTGGCGCTCAGGAGGGTGGCTTGGGCGCGGACGGTGGTGTGGCGGAGCAGGTCGGCGACGCTGGGGGCGGTGCCGAGGCGTTCGCGCAGGGCCTGGGCGAGGGCGACCAGGAGGAGGGAGTGGCCTCCGGCGTCGAAGAAGTTGTCGTCCGGGCCGAAGTCGTCGTGCTCGACCAGGGAGATCCAGGCGGCCCGGACGGCCTCGACCGTGCTGGGGGCGTCCGTGACGGCCGGGGCGACGGTGGGGGCGGTGGCGGTGGCGGGCGGAATGTTGTCCGCGGACAACATCGGGGTGGGGGAGGGGATGTTGTCCGCGGACAACACCGGGGG
>NZ_JOGH01000325.1:0-374 GCF_000721345.1 Kitasatospora sp. NRRL B-11411
TGGGTGTCTGGTCGTTGTTTGAGAACTGCACAGTGGACGCGAGCATCTGTGGCCAAGTTTTTAAGGGCGCACGGTGGATGCCTTGGCACCAGGAACCGATGAAGGACGTGGGAGGCCGCGATAGGCCCCGGGGAGCTGTCAACCGAGCTTTGATCCGGGGGTGTCCGAATGGGGAAACCCGGCAGTCGTCATGGGCTGTCACCCGCTGCTGAACACATAGGCAGTGTGGAGGGAACGCGGGGAAGTGAAACATCTCAGTACCCGCAGGAAGAGAAAACAACCGTGATTCCGGGAGTAGTGGCGAGCGAAACCGGATGAGGCCAAACCGTTGTGGTGTGAGACCCGGCAGGGGTTGCCACGACGGGGTTGTGGGA
>NZ_JOGH01000326.1:0-373 GCF_000721345.1 Kitasatospora sp. NRRL B-11411
CGGTGGGGGCCGGGCGGGCGGTGCTGGTGCGCTGCCGTTCCGGGTACAACCGTTCGGGGTTGGTGGTTGCGCAGGTGCTGGTGGAGCTCGGGCTGGACAGCACGGAGGCGGTGCGTCGGGTACGGGCGCGGCGCTCGCCGTGGGCGCTGCACAATGCGTTGTTCGTCGAGTACCTGTCGGTCGGGTTGGACACCGCTCGGCTGCTCGTCTCGCTCGGGCCGGGGTGAGCCCGACGGCCCGTCGACAGGGGTGACGGGCCGTCGGGGTCAGGGTTTCGCGGGGTCAGTGCTTGCGCTGCCGGCGGCGGCGCAGCAGGAGGGCGGTGCCGGCGGTGAGGGTGGCGGCGGCGGTGGCGGCGGTGAGGGGGAGGGCG
>NZ_JOGH01000327.1:0-340 GCF_000721345.1 Kitasatospora sp. NRRL B-11411
AGGTGCGGCTGGATCACCTCCTTTCTAAGGAGCACACGGCAGCTTCGGGCGAACGTCCCGGAGTGCTAGCTCATGGGTGGAACGTTGACTATTCGGCACGGTTCGGCGCAGGCCGCCAGTACTGCCCTTCGGGGCGTGGAACGCGACTGCTTGCAAGGGACCGGGTCGGGCACGTTGTTGGGTCCTGAGGGAACGGAAGTTGCCTCATGGATGCCGGCCTCATGCCGGGCGCTCCTGTTGGGGGTGTCGGGTTTGGGTGTCTGGTCGTTGTTTGAGAACTGCACAGTGGACGCGAGCATCTGTGGCCAAGTTTTTAAGGGCGCACGGTGGATGCCTTGGC
>NZ_JOGH01000328.1:0-330 GCF_000721345.1 Kitasatospora sp. NRRL B-11411
CCCACAGGGTCCCCCCTGCAGTACCATCGGCGCTGTGAGGCTTAGCTTCCGGGTTCGGAATGTAACCGGGCGTTTCCCTCACGCTATGACCACCGAAACCCTATCGGGTATTCAGCGAACACACTTTTCAGTTGAAAGTTGTGTTACTTAACCTGGCGGAGCCAAGAAAACTAGGCTCCGGACCGGCGATAGCTGTTCGCTACCCGGGAACCACACAGTGAACGCGAGCGTCTGAGGACAAGCCCTCGGCCTATTAGTACCGGTCAACTCCACCCCTCACAGGGCTTCCATATCCGGCCTATCAACCCAGTCGTCTACTGGGAGCCTTAC
>NZ_JOGH01000329.1:0-327 GCF_000721345.1 Kitasatospora sp. NRRL B-11411
CACGGTACTATCCGCTATCGGTCACCAGGGAATATTTAGGCTTAGCGGGTGGTCCCGCCAGATTCACACGGGATTTCTCGGGCCCCGTGCTACTTGGGAGAAGCTCAAGCGAGCCGTACAGATTTCGTCTACGGGGGTCTTACCCTCTACGCCGGACCTTTCGCATGTCCTTCGACTACCCATACGGTTTCTGACTCGCCCAGCCGCCGGCAGACGACTGAAGAACCTTCCCACAACCCCGTCGTGGCAACCCCTGCCGGGTCTCACACCACAACGGTTTGGCCTCATCCGGTTTCGCTCGCCACTACTCCCGGAATCACGGTTGTT
>NZ_JOGH01000330.1:0-327 GCF_000721345.1 Kitasatospora sp. NRRL B-11411
CACGGTACTATCCGCTATCGGTCACCAGGGAATATTTAGGCTTAGCGGGTGGTCCCGCCAGATTCACACGGGATTTCTCGGGCCCCGTGCTACTTGGGAAATGAGCAAGCAAGCCGCTGATGTTTCGTCTACGGGGGTCTTACCCTCTACGCCGGACCTTTCGCATGTCCTTCGACTACACCAACGGTTTCTGACTCGCCGACCGGCCGGCAGACCGATCAAGCTCACTCCCACAACCCCGTCGTGGCAACCCCTGCCGGGTCTCACACCACAACGGTTTGGCCTCATCCGGTTTCGCTCGCCACTACTCCCGGAATCACGGTTGTT
>NZ_JOGH01000331.1:0-362 GCF_000721345.1 Kitasatospora sp. NRRL B-11411
TCGGTTCCTGGTGCCAAGGCATCCACCGTGCGCCCTTAAAAACTTGGCCACAGATGCTCGCGTCCACTGTGCAGTTCTCAAACAACGACCAGACACCCACCCTCAGGAGCATGACGCACCCTCAAGTGAGGCCGGCATCCATGAGGCAACTTCCGTTCCCTCAGGACCCAACAACGTGCCCGACACAGTCACTCCCAGAGAACCGCGTTCCACGCCCCGGAGGGGCAGTACTGGCGACCTGTTCGCTTCCTGTGCCGAATAGTCAACGTTCCACCCATGAGCTAGCACTCCGGGACGTTCGCCCGAAGCTGCCGTGTGCTCGCTAGCACTCCGGGACGTTCGCCCGAAGCTGCCGTGTGCTC
>NZ_JOGH01000332.1:0-316 GCF_000721345.1 Kitasatospora sp. NRRL B-11411
GTTCCGGGCGCTAGAAGAAGCGGTCTCCCCCGAGGTGCTGGGGGCCTTGCGCGCGCTGGCCAACGGCCAGTTGTGGCGGGGACCCGGGGGGGGCCGGGGGCCGCCCTTGGGGGGGGCCGCAGGGCCCCCCACCGAAGGGGGGGTGACCTCCCCACCTCCCCTTTTGTGCGGGGCCCGTCGCCCCCCGCGCAGGGCGGCGCCCGGGCCCCCCCCGGCCCCCGCCACAACTGGCCGTTGGCCAGCGCGCGCAAGGCCCCCAGCACCTCGGGGGAGACCGCTTCTTCGAGCGCCCGGAACTCCTCCGGGCCCGCACCGC
>NZ_JOGH01000333.1:0-314 GCF_000721345.1 Kitasatospora sp. NRRL B-11411
CAGGGCCCCACCGGCCCCGTCGCCACCCAGTCGGTGTTCGCCGCGTCCTTCCAGGTCACCTCCACCGTCACCACCGGCGCCCCGGTCATCACCGTCAAGCCCAACAGCACCGCCCCCGAGCCCGCCCCCGCCGCCGGCACCGTGCAGAACGTGGCCGTGGCGCTGACCGGAGGCGCGGCCACCGTCACCGCCCGCACCCCGCGGGTGTCCACCGGCCGCCCCGAGCTGACCGAGGCCGCCATCGTGGTCTCCGGCGGCCGCGGCGTCGGCGCCGCCGACGGCTTCTCCGTCGTCGAGGACCTCGCCGACGCCCT
>NZ_JOGH01000334.1:0-288 GCF_000721345.1 Kitasatospora sp. NRRL B-11411
GGCCGGCGCCTGGAGCAAGGTCGAGGACGTCACCGCCCGCCCCGCCCGCACCAAGGGCGTCATCGTGACCGACGAGGGCGAGGGCGGCAAGCAGCTCGCGGCCTACCTCGCCGAGCAGAAGTTCATCTGACGGGCCGCCGGGAATAAAGGGATACGGAGCAAACAACCATGAGTGAGATCCTGGTCCTGGTCGACCACGCCGACGGCGCCGTGCGCAAGCCCGCCCTCGAACTGCTGACCCTCGCCCGCCGCCTGGGCACCCCCTCCGCCGTCGTCCTCGGCGCCGGA
>NZ_JOGH01000335.1:0-286 GCF_000721345.1 Kitasatospora sp. NRRL B-11411
AGGCGGCCGGCGAAGCCCTGGTCCGCCCAGAACCTCTCGATCCGCGGGTGGTCGAGCCGGGCCCACAGGAGCGGACGGCGGGCGCCGTCGCGGTCCTGGACGCTCGCGGCGGCCACGTGGACCGCGACGAGCAGGCCCAGGGTGTCGGTGACCAGGAACCGCTTGCGGCCCTTGACCTTCTTGCCCACATCGAATCCCCTGGTCGCCGCCGGCACGGTGTCGGCGGTGCGGACGGACGCGCAGGAGGAAGCAACGGCTCCACCAGCGCCCACTGATCATCCGTCAG
>NZ_JOGH01000336.1:0-286 GCF_000721345.1 Kitasatospora sp. NRRL B-11411
CTGACGGATGATCAGTGGGCGCTGGTGGAGCCGTTGCTTCCTCCTGCGCGTCCGTCCGCACCGCCGACACCGTGCCGGCGGCGACCAGGGGATTCGATGCGGGCAAGAAGGTCAAGGGCCGCAAGCGGTTCCTGGTCACCGACACCCTGGGCCTGCTCGTCGCGGTCCACGTGGCCGCCGCGAGCGCCCAGGACCGCGACGGCGCCCGCCGTCCGCTCCTGTGGGCCCGGCTCGACCACCCGCGGATCGAGAGGTTCTGGGCGGACCAGGGCTTCGCCGGCCGCCT
>NZ_JOGH01000337.1:0-284 GCF_000721345.1 Kitasatospora sp. NRRL B-11411
CGGACCTGCTCGACGAACGTCCGCCGCCCGCACCGGGCACGGTCGCAGAAGTACCAGCACACGCGCAGCCGAATCAACAACTTCCGCCCCGCCAAAGGGCGCTCGGCCACCGTACGCCAGCACATGGAGTGAACCCGCCGCCCCCGGAACCCGCAGTCCGGGCAGCGGACGCCCGGACCGCACGCGGCGACCTCGACCAGCACCAGGTCCAACCCCGCAGTCACCCGCTCCAGTTCAACATCGACTCCGGGGAACAGCACATCTTCGATCGAGTAGAGAGCCAC
>NZ_JOGH01000338.1:0-278 GCF_000721345.1 Kitasatospora sp. NRRL B-11411
GGTTCTTGGAGTGCTTGTTGATCGCGTACTTGTAGTCCGGCTGCAGGACGCTGCACAGCTTCCCGGAGGTGGACGGGAACGGCATGTAGCCGATGTCCTGCGGGTCGGCCCCGGCCTTGGTGGCCGCGTCGCGCATCTGCGACACCGACCACGAGCCCAGGTACATCGCCCCGACCTTCCCGGTGCCCAGCATCACCTTCGACTGGTCCCAGTTGGTGGTGGTCGGGTCGTCCTCGGACAGCTTCTGGTTGACGATCGCGTACACCAGGCTGTCGACG
>NZ_JOGH01000339.1:0-278 GCF_000721345.1 Kitasatospora sp. NRRL B-11411
CGTCGACAGCCTGGTGTACGCGATCGTCAACCAGAAGCTGTCCGAGGACGACCCGACCACCACCAACTGGGACCAGTCGAAGGTGATGCTGGGCACCGGCAAGGTCGGCGCGATGTACCTGGGCTCGTGGTCGGTGTCGCAGATGCGCGACGCGGCCACCAAGGCCGGGGCGAACCCGGAGGACATCGGCTACATGCCGTTCCCGTCCACCTCCGGGAAGCTGTGCAGCGTCCTGCAGCCGGACTACAAGTACGCGATCAACAAGCACTCCAAGAACC
>NZ_JOGH01000340.1:0-272 GCF_000721345.1 Kitasatospora sp. NRRL B-11411
TCCACCCACCCCAACGCCGCCGGATCCAACCCGAAATACGTATGGTCAGCAGGCACCCGCGCCCTCACCACCCCCGCCTCCCCCAGCGCTGCCGCGAGCCATTCCAGCACCCCCCTCACTCGCCCCCGAACAACCCCCGCTGCCGCCCGATGCCCCGCACGAACACCACCCCATCCACCCACCCCAACGCCGCCGGATCCAACCCGAAATACGTATGGTCAGCAGGCACCCGCGCCCTCACCACCCCCGCCTCCCCCAGCGCTGCCGCGAGC
>NZ_JOGH01000341.1:0-269 GCF_000721345.1 Kitasatospora sp. NRRL B-11411
GCCAGGCCCTCGCGAGCCGCGAACGCCGGGTACAGCACGCCCGGCTGCGGATTCACCACGTCGACGCGGTACTTGCCGCTCGCGGTGTCCTTGGCGGGCTTGAGGGTCACCGTGCCGTCGGCCGCCGTGACACCGGTGCGCACCCCGCCGTCCTCGCCGGTCAACGTCACCGTCACCCCGGCCAGGCCCGGCTCCAGCGCCGGACTCCACGTCCCGCTCTCGTCCACCGCCCGCACCACCCGCACCGTCACCGACCCGTCCGCCGAGGC
>NZ_JOGH01000342.1:0-259 GCF_000721345.1 Kitasatospora sp. NRRL B-11411
GTGGTGGACTTCGCTCCAGACGATCTCGCGGGCGACGCCGTTGTTGCGGAAGGCGGGGGAGTAGCTGTGTCCCCAGCGGTCGCCGAGGGCGAGTGCGGCCAGGACGGCCGGGGGGTCGTCGGGTCCGTCGGGCCGGATGATGGAGAGTTCGATCCGGAACCCGTCGGCGATGGTGGTCAGCCGGGCCTCCCCGCCGCCGCCGGCCCGGGAGAGCTGCTCGGCGATCTCCCAAGTCCGTTGCCGTAACGCGTCGTTCACG
>NZ_JOGH01000343.1:0-259 GCF_000721345.1 Kitasatospora sp. NRRL B-11411
GTGGTGGACTTCGCTCCAGACGATCTCGCGGGCGACGCCGTTGTTGCGGAAGGCGGGGGAGTAGCTGTGTCCCCAGCGGTCGCCGAGGGCGAGTGCGGCGAGGACGGCCGGGGGGTCGTCGGGTCCGTCGGGCCGGATGATGGAGAGTTCGATCCGGAAGCCGTCGGCGATGGTGGTCAGCCGGGCCTCCCCGCCGCCGCCGGCCCGGGAGAGCTGCTCGGCGATCTCCCAAGTCCGTTGCCGTAACGCGTCGTTCACG
>NZ_JOGH01000344.1:0-253 GCF_000721345.1 Kitasatospora sp. NRRL B-11411
GTCGTCCAGGTCCAGGGAGGTCACCGGCTTCTTCTTCGCCGCCATGATGCCCTTGAACGAGGGGTAGCGGGCCTCACCGGACTGGTCGGTGACCGAGACGACCGCGGGCAGCGCCGCCTCGACCTGCTCGGTGGCCGCGTCGCCGTCCCGGCGCCCGGTCACCTTCCCGCCGGCCACCGCCACCTCCGACAGCAGCGTGGCCTGCGGCACGCCCAGGCGCTCGGCCAGCAGCGCGGGCAGCACGCCCATGGTG
>NZ_JOGH01000345.1:0-253 GCF_000721345.1 Kitasatospora sp. NRRL B-11411
GTCGTCCAGGTCCAGGGAGGTCACCGGCTTCTTCTTCGCCGCCATGATGCCCTTGAACGAGGGGTAGCGGGCCTCACCGGACTGGTCGGTGACCGAGACCACGGCGGGCAGCGCCGCCTCGACCTGCTCGGTGGCCGCGTCGCCGTCCCGGCGACCGGTCACCTTCCCGCCGGCCACCGCCACCTCCGACAGCAGCGTGGCCTGCGGCACGCCCAGGCGCTCGGCCAGCAGCGCGGGCAGCACGCCCATGGTG
>NZ_JOGH01000346.1:0-251 GCF_000721345.1 Kitasatospora sp. NRRL B-11411
AGACGGGGATGTCTCCTGCCTGGCCCCAGTCGAGGATCTTGAGGCTGCCGTCGTCCATGCGCAGATGGAACTGCCCGGTCGAAGGGCGGAAGACGCCGATGTTCCCGGCGGGGGCACCGTTTCCGGCATCCCAGTTCCCGGCGACGGGGAGATCTCCTGCCTGGCCCCAGTCGAGGATCTTGAGGCTGCCGTCGTCCATGCGCAGGTGGAACTGTCCGGTCGAGGGGCGGAAGACGCCGATGTTGTCGGGG
>NZ_JOGH01000347.1:0-250 GCF_000721345.1 Kitasatospora sp. NRRL B-11411
CCGCCCCGAGCTGACCGAGGCCGCCATCGTGGTCTCCGGCGGCCGCGGCGTCGGCGCCGCCGACGGCTTCTCCGTCGTCGAGGACCTCGCCGACGCCCTGGGAGCGGCCGTCGGCGCCTCCCGCGCCGCCGTCGACGCCGGCTGGTACCCGCACAGCAGCCAGGTCGGCCAGACCGGCAAGCAGGTCTCCCCCCAGCTCTACGTCGCCGCCGGCATCTCCGGCGCCATCCAGCACCGCGCCGGCATGCAG
>NZ_JOGH01000348.1:0-236 GCF_000721345.1 Kitasatospora sp. NRRL B-11411
CACAGGGTCCCCCCTGCAGTACCATCGGCGCTGTGAGGCTTAGCTTCCGGGTTCGGAATGTAACCGGGCGTTTCCCTCACGCTATGACCACCGAAACACGATGAAACTGTCCGCCACCCGGCCGGGTCTCCCCGGCGGGGGGTCGTTGTTTCAGAACAACACAGTGGACGCGAGCAACTGAGGACAAGCCCTCGGCCTATTAGTACCGGTCAACTCCACCCCTCACAGGGCTTCCA
>NZ_JOGH01000349.1:0-234 GCF_000721345.1 Kitasatospora sp. NRRL B-11411
GACCCACCACCACACCCACTGACCCCCCCCCCGGCCAGCCCGCCTGCCGCGGCCAGCCCCGGCCCACCCGGCACCCACACAACTCTCATCCAGACTACGGAAATCCCCACCACTTCTCACACCATCCACGAATTCTCAACCAACCCATCAACCCCCAGCCCAACAACACAGCCACCCAGCCAACCACCGACCTACCACACCCATGGCCCGTGCCACCCACAAAGCAGCAGACAG
>NZ_JOGH01000350.1:0-227 GCF_000721345.1 Kitasatospora sp. NRRL B-11411
GCGAGCTGCTTGCCGCCCTCGCCCTCGTCGGTCACGATGACGCCCTTGGTGCGGGCGGGGCGGGCGGTGACGTCCTCGACCTTGCTCCAGGCGCCGGCCAGGCCGACGGTGTCGGCGTCGATGCCCAGGTCGTCCAGGTCCAGGGAGGTCACCGGCTTCTTCTTCGCCGCCATGATGCCCTTGAACGAGGGGTAGCGGGCCTCACCGGACTGGTCGGTGACCGAGAC
>NZ_JOGH01000351.1:0-224 GCF_000721345.1 Kitasatospora sp. NRRL B-11411
CCCTGCAGTACCATCGGCGCTGTGAGGCTTAGCTTCCGGGTTCGGAATGTAACCGGGCGTTTCCCTCACGCTATGACCACCGAAACACTATGAAACTATCCGCCACCCGACCGCCGGAGCGGTCACGGGGGTCGTTGTTTCAGAACAACACAGTGGACGCGAGCAACTGAGGACAAGCCCTCGGCCTATTAGTACCGGTCAACTCCACCCCTCACAGGGCTTCC
>NZ_JOGH01000352.1:0-217 GCF_000721345.1 Kitasatospora sp. NRRL B-11411
CGGACGGGGCGTCAAGCCGCAGAAGACGAAAGCGAGTCGGGAAAGAGCACAAGCTCGGATCTGATAAGCTGGAAACACGAAAGAACGAAGCGCCCGGAGATACGGTCGGAAGGCCGGTCGAAGGAAGTGTCCGTTCCTTGAGAACTCAACAGCGTGCCAAAAGTCAACGCCAGATATGTTGACATCCCCGGCCTCGACACTTGTCGGGGTTGGAGAT
>NZ_JOGH01000353.1:0-216 GCF_000721345.1 Kitasatospora sp. NRRL B-11411
TCGCCGCCCTCGAAGATGCGGCTGGCACCCGAGGTCAGCGAGGTCAGTCCGGAGGCGACGGCGGCCAGCTGGTCGGCGCGGTCCCGGGGGAAGCCCTCGGACATGCACAGCAGCAGACCGTCGGCGGAGACCACCACGGTGTGGGACACCCCGGGGGTGTTGTCCACGAAATTGGTGATCAGCCAGTTCAGGTTCTGTGCGGCCTGGCTCATCTGG
>NZ_JOGH01000354.1:0-215 GCF_000721345.1 Kitasatospora sp. NRRL B-11411
GGCCCGCAGGTCGGTGATCTTCCCGGTGGACTGGCCGGAGCAGACGCCGCCGACGTAGCCGACCCCGTCCTGCATGCCCAGCCCGTACGGGCGCCAGTCCTCGGCCGACGGGCAGTCGGCGGCGGGGATGGCGTACACGGCCTTGGGCGCGGACGCGGTCGGCGCGGTGGCGTCGTACCGGTACAGCCTGCGGTCGTGCAGGTTGACCACGTACA
>NZ_JOGH01000355.1:0-215 GCF_000721345.1 Kitasatospora sp. NRRL B-11411
GGCCCGCAGGTCGGTGATCTTCCCGGTGGACTGGCCGGAGCAGACGCCGCCGACGTAGCCGACCCCGTCCTGCATGCCCAGCCCGTACGGGCGCCAGTCGTCGGCCGACGGGCAGCCGGCGGCGGGGATGGCGTACACGGCCTTGGGCGCGGACGCGGTCGGCGCGGTGGCGTCGTACCGGTACAGCCTGCGGTCGTGCAGGTTGACCACGTACA
>NZ_JOGH01000356.1:0-209 GCF_000721345.1 Kitasatospora sp. NRRL B-11411
GCCCGCCAAGGACACCGCGAGCGGCAAGTACCGCGTCGACGTGGTGAATCCGCAGCCGGGCGTGCTGTACCCGGCGTTCGCGGCTCGCGAGGGCCTGGCGGGGGCGCCGAACAAGCTGAGCAGCAACGAGGAGTTCGTCGACCTGTCCGCGGGCAAGCAGGCGGTGCTCACCACCGGCCTGTGGAACCCGTCCGACTACTGCCAGCGCA
>NZ_JOGH01000357.1:0-209 GCF_000721345.1 Kitasatospora sp. NRRL B-11411
GCCCGCCAAGGACACCGCGAGCGGCAAGTACCGCGTCGACGTGGTGAATCCGCAGCCGGGCGTGCTGTACCCGGCGTTCGCGGCTCGCGAGGGCCTGGCCGGGGCGCCGGACAAGCTGAGCAGCAACGAGGAGTTCGTCGACCTGTCCGCGGGCAAGCAGGCGGTGCTCACCACCGGCCTGTGGAACCCGTCCGACTACTGCCAGCGCA
>NZ_JOGH01000358.1:0-205 GCF_000721345.1 Kitasatospora sp. NRRL B-11411
GTCCGTCCACTGCCGCAGCGGCCAGCCGTCGTGGTAGTTCGTGTAGTACGGGATGGCCGCGCCCTTGTTCTTGATCGCCTTCAGGTCGGCCAGGAACTCCTCCGGCGTCTTCGGCCAGGCGGTGACGCCGGCGTCGGCCCACACCTTCTTGTTGTAGACGAAGCCGGTCACCGTGCCGAAGTTGGCGATGCCGTAGACCTTGCTG
>NZ_JOGH01000359.1:0-205 GCF_000721345.1 Kitasatospora sp. NRRL B-11411
CGATCGAGCGCACGTTCTCGTGGCTCACCGCCCACCGTCGCCTCGCCCGCGACTACGAGACCAGCCCCGCCCACTCCGAGACCATGATCCGCTGGGCGATGATCGGCATCATGGTCCGCCGACTCACCCGCGGCCGCCCCGCCACCCGACCAGGCCCGCGACCGCTCTCACCCACCGAACCACGAGATCTCAAACGCGGTCTCAG
>NZ_JOGH01000360.1:0-205 GCF_000721345.1 Kitasatospora sp. NRRL B-11411
CAGCAAGGTCTACGGCATCGCCAACTTCGGCACGGTGACCGGCTTCGTCTACAACAAGAAGGTGTGGGCCGACGCCGGCGTCACCGCCTGGCCGAAGACCCCGGACGAGTTCCTGGCCGACCTGAAGGCGATCAAGAACAAGGGCGCGGCCATCCCGTACTACACGAACTACCACGACGGCTGGCCGCTGCGGCAGTGGACGGAC
>NZ_JOGH01000361.1:0-203 GCF_000721345.1 Kitasatospora sp. NRRL B-11411
CGGCCGCCTGGTCGAGTGGACCGCCCGGATCCTCGGCCGCGAACTGGACATCGTCCGCAAGGCCCCCGACCAGCGCGGATTCCAGGTCCAGCCCAAGCGGTGGACGATCGAGCGCACGTTCTCGTGGCTCACCGCCCACCGTCGCCTCGCCCGCGACTACGAGACCAGCCCCGCCCACTCCGAGACCATGATCCGCTGGGCGA
>NZ_JOGH01000362.1:0-203 GCF_000721345.1 Kitasatospora sp. NRRL B-11411
CGGCCGCCTGGTCGAGTGGACCGCCCGGATCCTCGGCCGCGAACTGGACATCGTCCGCAAGGCCCCCGACCAGCGCGGATTCCAGGTCCAGCCCAAGCGCTGGGCGATCGAGCGCACGTTCTCGTGGCTCACCGCCCACCGTCGCCTCGCCCGCGACTACGAGACCAGCCCCGCCCACTCCGAGACCATGATCCGCTGGGCGA
>NZ_JOGH01000363.1:0-202 GCF_000721345.1 Kitasatospora sp. NRRL B-11411
CATGGCGCTGGCCCTGGAGCCGGACCTGATCATCGCGGACGAGCCCACCACCGCGCTGGACGTCACCGTCCAGGCCCAGGTGATGGACCTGCTCGCCGAACTGCAGGCCGAGTACCACATGGGCCTGATCCTGATCACCCACGACCTCGGCGTGGTCGCCGACGTCGCGGACAAGATCGCCGTCATGTACGCGGGCCGGATC
>NZ_JOGH01000364.1:0-202 GCF_000721345.1 Kitasatospora sp. NRRL B-11411
CATGGCGCTGGCCCTGGAGCCGGACCTGATCATCGCGGACGAGCCCACCACCGCGCTGGACGTCACCGTCCAGGCCCAGGTGATGGACCTGCTCGCCGAGCTCCAGGCCGAGTACCACATGGGCCTGATCCTGATCACCCACGACCTCGGCGTGGTCGCCGACGTCGCGGACAAGATCGCCGTCATGTACGCGGGCCGGATC
>NZ_JOGH01000365.1:0-202 GCF_000721345.1 Kitasatospora sp. NRRL B-11411
GCGCCTGGTCAAGCACGACCAGGACGGCAAGCCGCTGCCCGGTGCGGTCTTCCAGCTGTGGCGCGAGTCCAACGGCACCGACGGCCTGCAGACCGACGGGGCGAAGCCCGACGCCAAGGTCGGCGACCCGTGCACCACCGGCGAGGACGGCACCTGCACCGAGCAGGCCGACCTGGGCACCTACTACTGGCAGGAGGTCAGC
>NZ_JOGH01000366.1:0-202 GCF_000721345.1 Kitasatospora sp. NRRL B-11411
GCGCCTGGTCAAGCACGACCAGGACGGCAAGCCGCTGCCCGGTGCGGTCTTCCAGCTGTGGCGCGAGTCCAACGGCACCGACGGCCTGCAGACCGACGGTGCCAAGCCCGACGCCAAGGTCGGCGACCCGTGCACCACCGGCGAGGACGGCACCTGCACCGAGCAGGCCGACCTGGGCACCTACTACTGGCAGGAGGTCAGC
>NZ_JOGH01000367.1:0-200 GCF_000721345.1 Kitasatospora sp. NRRL B-11411
GCGTCTTCCGCCCTTCGACCGGGCAGTTCCATCTGCGCATGGACGACGGCAGCCTCAAGATCCTCGACTGGGGCCAGGCAGGAGACATCCCCGTCTCCGCGAACTGGGACGGCGCGGGCCCCGACAACATCGGCGTCTTCCGCCCCTCGACCGGACAGTTCCACCTGCGCATGGACGACGGCAGCCTCAAGATCCTCGAC
>NZ_JOGH01000368.1:0-200 GCF_000721345.1 Kitasatospora sp. NRRL B-11411
GCGTCTTCCGCCCTTCGACCGGGCAGTTCCATCTGCGCATGGACGACGGCAGCCTCAAGATCCTCGACTGGGGCCAGGCAGGAGACATCCCCGTCTCCGGCAACTGGGACGGCGCGGGCCCCGACAACATCGGCGTCTTCCGCCCCTCGACCGGACAGTTCCACCTGCGCATGGACGACGGCAGCCTCAAGATCCTCGAC